>JAJFKD010000169.1 GCA_021773405.1 Porticoccus sp. | reverse complement strand
TCCGGCTTCAGCGATTCTGGAAATTGATCGAAAAGTCGCGGCGACCATGCGCAGTGGCGATTTCCCGACGGATAACTTCGGTGCTCCGCTGGCGGGGAGTCTGCTGCCATGGATTGATGTGCAGTTGGACAATGGTCAAAGCAAGGAAGAGTGGAAGGGGCAGTCCGAAACCAACAAGATTCTGGGTCGCTCTGGTGATTCGCTGATACCGGTGGACGGTATCTGTGTTCGCATTGGCGCCATGCGCAGCCACAGTCAGGCGTTGACCATCAAGTTAACGAAAAACGCCCCTATGGATGAGATTGAAGCGATTTTGGCGCAAGCCAATGATTGGGTGAAAGTCATCCCCAATGACCGCGATATCACCCTGAAGGAGCTGACGCCTGCTGCGGTTACCGGCAATATGCATGTGCCGGTAGGTCGGTTGAGAAAGATGAATATGGGTGATGATTACCTGTCAGCTTTTACTGTGGGTGATCAGCTGTTGTGGGGTGCTGCAGAGCCATTGCGTCGAATGCTTAGAATTCTGCTGGAAGCCTGATTATTCGGTGATTAAAAAGAGGTTTAAATTACTATAAGCCTCTTTTTTTATGGCCTGTTGTTTGTTGTTCCTTTGCCATTTTGTGCAATCCGTCATAAATCGGGCCTATTAATCACCAGTTTTATTCATATTTTAGCTTTCTAGCGGTTGAACAATTCTGTTTAGTCATAAATACTTGCAGTGACAATCTAACATTTACCGTAATAATCTAACATTTACGGTGACAATGTAAAAAAGGTTGATAGTACTAATAACAAATTGGTGGTTATCCATTGATTTATTAAGTCTAGGTGGGGGGAACCTTTCCTGACGACATACAGGGAATACATCATGAAGTTACGCAATCTAACTTTGATCGCTGGTTTGCTGGGAGCATTCTTTACCAATGCAGTGTTTGCTTTGGGAATGGGTGAGATTAAGTTGAATTCATCACTTAATGAGCCTTTGGATGCTGAAATTCAGTTGCTGAATATCGGAGACCTCAGTGAACTCGAAATGTTGGTTGGTTTGGGGTCTCGTGAAGACTTTAAAGCTGCGGGCGTTGAAAGGCTGTTTTTGTTGACTGACTTGCGTTTTAAAGTGGATATGTCAGCTCCAGGCAATCCAATTCTTCGTGTAACGTCTCGCAAGCCTATTCGTGAGCCTTACCTTGATTTCCTGCTTGAGCTTCAATGGCCATCAGGTCGCTTGTTGCGTGAATACACTTTACTGTTGGATTTACCTGTTTATGCCACAGAGAGGGCATCTGCAAAAAAGATTAAAGCTGCGAGCGCGAGCCCGCAGCCTAAGCCACAACAGGCACCGGCAGCAGCATCACCTAGACCCTCTTCTCGTGTAGCATCTTCCAATACTTCTGCACCTTCCAATACGAATGGTGGTGAATATCGTGTTGCCCCTGGAGATACGGCCTGGGGTATCGCTAAAAAAATTAAGCCCGACAACGCATCTATAATGCAAAGCCTGGCTGCCGTTAAACAGTCAAACCCCCATGCGTTTATCAATGGCAATATAAACTTACTAAAACAAGGTGCCGTACTTCGCATCCCTAGTTCTGCTGATATTTCTCAGTTAAGTCCTCAACAAGTAAATGAGCAGGTCGACTTTTCACCAGAATCAGCAATTGCTGAGAAGAAGCCTTCACAACCTCAATTGGATGCTACTTCTTCAACAAGCACACCTTCACCAGCACCTGTCGATGGTGGTGGACGTTTAAAACTGGCTGTACAAGATGATGATGTTGAAGGTGCATCAAGTGCCAATGCATCTGGAGGAGGCGAATCAGATGTAAGTGGTGGTTCTTCTACACGCGGTACAGAAAAACTTGAAAATGAGTTTGCAATTTTTCAGGAAGAGCTAGATAAAACTCAGCGAGAAAATGCTGAGCTGAAAGCCCGCCTTTCTAATATGGAAGAGCAGATTGCCACAATGAGTCGTCTTGTGGAAATTAATGATGATTCACTGCGTGCAGCTCAACAGGTAGCGTCACAAGAACAGCAAGTAACTGAAGAGAAAGCTGATTCTGTAGAAGAAGCAGCAACTCAGCAGGCAGATTTAGAAACAGATACTGAAAAAGCACAATCGGCTGAAGATCAAACAGCCGAAACGCCAGTTGCCAGTGACTCCGATAAAGATAGCTCTCAGAAAGGGCAAGATGCGACAGCTGATAAAGATGGCGGCTTCAACCTGCAATATTGGATAGATCTATTGCTTTATCCCTTTATTGGGCTTTTGGTAGTTTTATTAGGGATTGTTTTATTCTTTAAGAATCGTAAACAAGATGAAGAGCCAGAAGAAGAGCTATCACTTCAAACGCTCGTTGATAAAGAAACAGCTGATGAAGATGATCTAGAAGAAGTATTAGATGAAGAAGATAAGCAAGTTCTTGAAGAAACAGTCTCAGAACTTGATGAGCAAGAGCTTAAAAACCTTGAAGAGCTGGAACTGACGGAGGGTGAGGATGTTGATCCCGTTGGCGAGGCCGATATTTATCTTTCCTTAGGTAACTATAAGCAGGCTGAAAATGTTCTTCTTGATGCAATAAACGAAGAGCCAGATGATGCTGCTTTAAGATTGAAGCTATTAGAAGTTTATGTCAGTTCCAATGAGCTGGATAAGTTTGATGCTCAATATGCTCAATTCTCTGGTCTGAGTGATTCAGATGCTATTGTCAGAGCTGATTTACTACGTGCTGAACTGGTTTCTGATCCTGTTAATGATTTACTTGAGGAAGAGGCTGACTCTGAAGAAAGCCTTGATACTACTGAGACAGAATCATCTAATTTGGAAGAAGAGCTTTCTTTTGATGATGTGGCTCTGGATTCAAGTAGTGAAACGGAATCCACTGAGGATTCAACCTCTACAGGTGAAAGCAGTACAAGTGACTTTGATCTTGATTTAGACCTCGAGGACATTGATCTAGATGTTGATTCTGGGCTATCTGAAGAAGCTTCTGACTTAGGTGATTCTTCTGATACAGATAGCATGGATCTAGGTAGCATGGATTTAGACAGCACAGATCTAGACAGTATTGACCTGGATACATTGGCTTCTGATATCGATGCTGGAATGGAAAGTATTGATTTAGAGGACAGTGTAGATGAATCGACTGCTCTTGATAGTTCACTTGATGATTTGTCAGACACTATTTCTGAAACTATCCCGGAGCCTGTTGCCGAAACTACTTCAGAAGCAAGTAGCCAGGTAGCAGAAGAAAACGCTGCTGATGATTTTGAAGATTTTGATGATGATCTAGATGTTTTGGCGGGTGAAGATGAGTGTAGTACAAAGCTCGAACTTGCACAGGCCTATTTGGATATGGGTGACCCCGAGAGCGCTAAAGAGATTCTGGATGAAGTGGTTTCTCTTGGAGATGATGCTCAACAGGATCAAGCGCGTAAATTACTCGAGGGCGTTACCTGATTACTACTCACTCAGATGCCCCCTGGAGATATTCGCCCAATGTTCTGATTCCTGAAGGCGAAAACTTACCAGAGGGGATAAAGCGAATAGCAGCTGCCGTCGAATATGACGGCAGTTCTTTTTGTGGCTGGCAAAGACAATCCCATAGCCCCAGTGTTCAAGCTGAGGTTGAAGCTGCACTGACAACCGTTGCCAATGAACCGATTACTGTAGCCTGTGCTGGGCGAACAGATACGGGTGTTCATGGTACTAATCAGGTCATTCATTTTGATACCCAGGCCGACCGTCAGTCACGAAATTGGTTGCTTGGTGTGAACGCAAATTTACCCTATGGCATACGGCTTCATTGGGTAGAGGAAATGCCAGGATCATTTCATGCACGTTTTAGTGCTACAGCGCGAACCTATCGTTACGTGATCACCAATCAGCCCCAGCGATCAGCGCTTTTTTACCATTGGCTGACCTGGGAGAAAAAGCCATTGGATGAAAGCCTGATGAATCAAGCAGCCCAGCAGTTATTGGGTGAGAATGATTTCAGTTCTTTTCGTGCTGCTGGTTGTCAATCGAACTCTCCTAATAGAAATGTTCATTCTGTAAGAGTGTGGCGCCAGGCGGGCCTGGTTGTTTTTGAGATTACTGCCAATGCATTTTTACATCATATGGTGAGAAATATCGCAGGAAGTTTGTTGTGTATTGGGCGAGGAGAGAAGTCCGTTGAATGGCTTGCGGGTTTGTTGGCTTGTCGTGATCGAACACAGGCTCCAGCTACTGCAGCTGCTAATGGTTTGTATTTGGTTAAGGTCTCCTATCCAGAATGTTTTAATATCCCAGAATTCGATTTAGGTCCTCAGTTCGTCAGTACTGTTTCACCTGCTGAATAGGGATAAGCCATTGTTTAGGAAGCAATAGGCGGGACGATAGCTTTTTGCTACAATCCGCGCCTTGCAATTGACGTCATTTTGACCAGAACTTTTTGTGTCGTAGTTGTTTGTCTAAACAACTGTTTGAGTAAAGGTCTGGTTGTGAAAAGAGCTAGTCGTGAACAGAACCCGAATTAAGATCTGTGGAATTACCCGAGTGGAAGATGCCCGTGCGGCTATTGATTCGGGAGCTGATGCTTTGGGTTTGGTGTTTTACTCTAAGAGCCCACGATATGTTGAGCTATCAGTAGCGGCAAATATTGCACGCACTATTGGGCCATTTGTCACCATTGTGGGATTGTTTGTCAACGCGGAAGAAGCGCAGGTTAGGGACGCGATTAAAACTGCAGGCCTGGACTTGTTGCAGTTTCATGGCGATGAAGATGAAGCCTACTGTGCACAATTCGAGATGCCCTATATCAAAGCCATACGGATGTCTCCAGGGCTTGATGTAAAAGAGGTTGTGGCGGAATATCCGTCAGCACGGGGTTTCCTTTTTGATGCCTGGAATAAAGATAAATATGGTGGAACCGGAGAAACTTTTGAATGGCAACGGCTGTCCAGTTTAAAAGAGTCAGCTGATACAGATATTCCTTTTATATTAGCAGGTGGATTGACCCCGGAGAATGTAGACCAGGCAGTAGCTGCGGTGAATCCCTATGCGATTGATGTCAGTGGTGGGGTGGAAGAATCGCCAGGAATAAAATCAGCTGAATTGATTCAGAAATTTATTGACAGATCTAATCGTCGATAAAGACCGTAAAAGTCGCTTTTGTGACAGCATTAGTTTGTAACAGTATGGTTCTGTAAAAGCATAGTTTTGTAAAAAGATAGCTTTATAAATGCATGGTTCATATAAACATCATTGAATGATGTTGAGTAATTTTGGAGAAATAAGTGACTAACCGTTCAGAAAATATTGGCAGTTCTGACAAAAAGCAGGCCGTTAATTTTAATCAGGTACCCGATGCACGTGGCCACTTTGGGCCCTATGGTGGCCGGTTTGTATCTGAAACCCTGATTTATGCACTGGATGAGCTTGAGTCTATCTATCGTCGTCTTAAGGATGACCCCACGTTTCAAGCTGAGTTTGACCATGATCTGGCCCACTATGTGGGGCGCCCATCACCGCTTTATTTTGCTGAGCGCTGGACCAAGGAAACCGGTGGTGCACAGCTCTATCTCAAGCGTGAAGATCTGAATCACACCGGTGCTCATAAAATTAATAACACTATCGGCCAAGCACTGTTAGCTAAACATACGGGTAAAAAACGTATTATTGCGGAAACGGGTGCTGG
>JAJFKD010000168.1 GCA_021773405.1 Porticoccus sp. | reverse complement strand
GCGTCCCAGAGTGGTGGGGGAATATGATGAATACCGCGATTTATTAGTAACAAATTTAGGTGAATTAACACCCGCATTGATTGCTCGAGTGATTGCCGCGCGTATTGGTAAATTCTTTAACAGCGAAAGCATAGAGAAGCGTTTGGCGTTTCTGGAAGCCAAAGAACAGTCATTAGCCAGCCATACAGCATTAATTGAACGCAATCCCTGGTATTGCTCTGGTTGCCCTCACAATAGCTCTACCGTGGTGCCAGAAGGCAGTATGGGTATGGCAGGTATTGGTTGTCATTACATGGTTCAGTGGATGGATCGCAATACCTACACCTTCACCCAAATGGGCGGGGAGGGGGCGACTTGGATAGGGCAGGCGCCGTTTACGGAAACAAAACATGTATTCCAAAACCTGGGGGACGGTACTTATTTCCATTCAGGATTATTAGCTATTCGCGCTGCCATCGCTTCTGGCGTCAATATCACCTATAAAATTCTCTACAACGATGCTGTTGCCATGACCGGTGGGCAACCTATGGATGGTGAACTCTCAGTAGAGCAGATGGTTCACCAGCTTCGCGGTGAGGGTGTTAAGCGTATTGCTGTGGTATCCGATAATCCCAATCAGTTTGAAAGCAGTGGCTTAAATATTAGAGGCCCACATTCATTGAGTGGTCTGAGCATTCATCATCGTGATGAATTAGATGCCGTGCAGAAAGAGCTACGAGATATCAGCGGCACCAGTGTTCTTATCTATGTACAAACCTGTGCTTCAGAAAAACGACGTCGCCGTAAAAAAGGCACATTGGTTGACCCCAAAAAAAGGGTCTTTATCAATGAGCAGGTTTGTGAGGGATGTGGTGATTGTGGTGCTAAATCCAATTGCTTGTCGGTTATTCCAAAAGAGACAGAGTTAGGCCGAAAACGTGCCATAGACCAATCATCTTGTAATAAAGATTATTCCTGCATAAACGGATTCTGCCCTAGCTTTGTCACTATTCATGGTGGTCAGTTAAGGAAAGGTGGCCAGCTAAGAAAAAAAATTGTATCTGAGGGCCAGGATGACTGGCCTGAATTACCAATGCCTAACCTTCCTGAAATACAGGAACCCTACAATGTTCTAGTAGCAGGCATTGGTGGCACGGGCGTGTTAACCATTGGTTCTGTATTGGGTATGGCTGCCCATATTGCACAGAAAGGTACATCGGTACTCACACAAACAGGCCTCGCTCAAAAATTTGGTTCAGTCACCAGTCATGTTCGTATTGCACAACAGCAATCAGATATTCACGGTGTCCGTATTCCCGCTGGTGATGCGCATTTATTACTGGGCGCTGATTTGGTGGTTTCTTCAGGGCATGAATCGCTGGCTAAAGTAAATAATGCTTTTTCATCGGCGGTAATCAACAACCACGAATCACCCACGGCTGAATTTACCCACAACCCAGATGCAGTGTTTCCTAAAAAAGAAATGGAGCAAACCATTACCAATGAAACCGGTGCTGATCGAACCTGGTTTTTGGATGCGATTGAACTAGGGCGAGCATTATTGGGTGATGCTATTAGTGCCAATATGCTGTTGATGGGTTATGCATGGCAGTTGGGTTTAATTCCTCTACCGGTAAATGCGATTAACCAAGCCATTGAGCTCAATGCTGTTGCAGTAGACATGAACCTTAGTGCCTTTGAGTGGGGTAGGCGTTTTGCGATTGATTCTTCTCGAGTGATGGCAGAAGCAGGATTGAAAGCTCAGCAGGTAGTAAATCATGATGAAACTGTTGAGGATTTGGAGGAATTGGACAGTATCGTTGATTTTCGTTATCAGTTCTTAACGGAATATCAAAATGTAGCCTATGCAAATCGCTACCGTGGTTTGGTCGATCGTGTCTACCAAAAAGAGGTTCACTTAAGGGCTGAAAAACCGAGAATAAAAGAAGGTCAAAAAGAAGACAAAAAAGAAGAAAACTTTCAGCCTTACCTTTCGTTAGCGGTGGCAAAAAATTATTTCAAACTCATGGCGATTAAAGATGAATATGAAGTAGCCAGGTTGTATACCAATGGAAAATTTGAGCAGCAACTACAACAGCAGTTTGAAGGGGACTACCAGTTAAAATTCCATCTGGCGCCTCCTGTTTTGGCGAAGAGTGATCCGGCCACAGGGCACCTGAAAAAACGTGAATTTGGTTCATGGGTGCTTCCACTATTTCGGCAATTGGCGAAGTTTAAGTTTCTTCGAGGCACAGCCTTTGATCTCTTTGGTTATACCGCAGAGCGGAAAATGGAACGTCAGCTGCTGATGGAGTACGAAAATACCATTGATGATGTATTGGAGGGGCTAGCCGAGGATAACTACAACATCGCGGTAGAAGTATTTTCATTACCAGAAAAAATACGTGGTTTTGGCCATATCAAAGAACGCAATAGAGTGCAGGCCAAACAGGAAGAAGAACGGTTGATGGCAGAATTTAGAATGACAGATATACACGTCACCGAATTAACTGAGAACAAGAATCTAAATGCCGGTGCTAAACGTATTGATAGTGAAGAAGGCGAAAAAACAGGCGCCGGACAGAAAGGCACCGGAAAAACGGGCACTGGAAAAATAAGCGCTGTAAATATTGACGATGAAAAAGTTGTGACAGATCAGGAGATGGAATCATGAGTGTATTTAATCACCCTGAATTTGATAACCATGAAAAACTGGTGTTTCACCACGACAAGTCATCCGGCTTAAAAATGATCGTGGCGATACATAATACGAATTTGGGCTGTGCCCTCGGCGGTTGCCGTATGTGGAACTACGCTACTGAAGAGGAAGCTGTAGCGGATGTTCTGCGGTTATCACGTGGGATGACCTATAAAGCAGCTATCACTGGTTTGAATTTAGGTGGTGGTAAGAGCGTCATTATTGGTGATCCACATAAAGACAAAACTCCTGAAATGATTAGTGCCGTTGGCCGTTTTATGAACAGCCTTAATGGTGAATACGTTACTGCAGAAGATGTGGGTATGACCGGGGCAGACATCAAATTGATCGCCCGTGAAACGAAATATGTAGCGGGGTTCATGCCCGGTACTGATACAGAAGGCCCATCACCTTACACAGCCTATGGTGTTTACCGTGGTATCGAGTCGGCGGTACGTTTCAAGTTGGGTCGTCAAAATATGCAAGGTGTTCGTGTTGGCATTCAGGGTGTGGGTAAGGTCGGGTTTGATTTGGCCAAACTTTTGATAGAAGCGGGAGCTGAAGTCTGTGCCGCAGACATTTATACCAATAATATTGAACGAGCAGAGAAGGAATTAGGCGTTACCGTTGTTGAGCCTGATGCAATATTGCAACAACCCGTAGATATTGTTGCGCCCTGTGCCATGGGTGCGGTTATTAGTCAGAAAATGATCTCTCAACTCAAAGCCAGTATTGTCGCAGGTTCAGCAAATAATCAATTGGCGGAAAGCAAAGATGGGGAACGATTAGCTGCTGCCGATATCCTTTATGTTCCGGATTATGTCTTGAATTCTGGTGGGCTTATTAAAGTGTATTACCAACACTTTTTTGCAAATGAGAGCTTTTCAGAACAGAAGCGTAAGGTAGTCAGTCATATTGATCAAATGACCCAACAAACACTGCCACGCATTTTTACCCAAGCCAAGGAATTGGAGCAATCCACTAGCAGTATTGCAGACAAACTGGCGAGAGAGCGGTTTATGGGTAATACCATGGAGCAGACAGATGCAGTTTAAATCTATTGTCTAAAGATCGGGTTTAAGCGTCAGGTTGATGAGTTAGATTTAAGAGCATTAAACTTTTATTGGTATAAAGAAGTGTCGCCGTAAGCATTTGAACGATAAAATTCCTCCGTATTGTAAAATTGCTATAAGTAGTGGATTAACGTTTAGGAATACGAGCAGTGAACGACGACGATTCAGATTTTTTTCAGCAGCAAATGGGCGATGTTGAGCCATTGAAAAAGCCCGTTGACCGGGTACACCTGAAAAAAACCACAGAACAGATTCCTGGTATGGACGCCCGAAGAAAAGCTGCACAGCAAGCACTATCTGAGGGGAATCATGCCCTCGCTTCCGAAGAATTTATCAAACAGGTAAAACCACGGGATGTACTCAGCTTCAAACGAGATGGTGTGCAGCACGGTGTTTTTAAAAACCTGCGTTTGGGTAAATACTCCGTTGATTCTCGGTTGGACTTACATCGATTAACGGTATCCCAAGCACAGCTCCAGGTATCCCGTTTTGTGAATGATTGTATGAAACACGATATACGCTGTGCATTGATCACCCACGGCAGAGGGGAGAACCGTGAGAAGCCTGCCTTGCTCAAAAGCTGTACCAACCACTGGTTACAACAAATGGAAGAAGTGTTGGCGTTTCACAGTGCTCAGCCCCACCATGGCGGTACTGGTGCCACCTATCTGCTTCTTAGGAAAAGCAAAGAAAAAAGTATGGAGAATTTTGAGCGGCATCAGAAAGGAAAAAACCGGCCCAAGTAAATTGCTATGCAGGTTATTTTCTCTAAGTGTAAGAAAAATAATATGTTATAGCCGTCAGTAATTTTTACATTCCGTTAATAATTAATAGTATTTTTAGGTGAATCTTTTTAAAAAACATATGGTCAGTATGTTGGCATGGATAATGCTTTTCTGCCCTAGTACGGGACAGTTTTTTAATATTAAGGAAAATATAATGAAAAAAATAATTTTTATGTTTTGTTGTTTGTTTATTAGCTCAGCAAACGCTGTACCAATAACATATGAAGGGGAATTGTTTGATGGTGTAACGTCATTTGGTTCTATATCGGACCCTTTTGATACAGGCAGTGATTGGTGGTTCTTTGATGCAGAAGTAGGCGATGTAGTGACGGTTACAGTCAATCGGCTCGATGCAAATCTTGATCCGGCCTTATTTTTGTATGCAGGGCTTCAAAGCGATACTTCAACTTTGACAGGTTTTTTAGCTGGCGCAGACGATGATATAGCTGAGCTGCCAGGCTTTGAAGGCCCCTTTTTAGATCCACAACTACTGGATTTTACCATCACATCTGCTGATTTTTATACGGTAGTAGTATGGGACTTTGCTAGTAGTATAGGTGCACCATTTGATTACCAAATTACTTTAACTGGAGCTAATCCATCTTCTATTCCAGAGCCAGCTTCACTTGCTTTGATTGGCTTGGGGTTGGCTGGAATCGGTTTTTCTAGAAAAAAGAAAGTTGCTTAAACAGTTTGTGAATTTTCTGTTTTCACGTCATA
>JAJFKD010000167.1 GCA_021773405.1 Porticoccus sp. | reverse complement strand
ATGGAGTCGTTTTACCACAGTCTAAAAGGGGAACAGATCAGAGGCCGTAGATACCGAACAGGAGATGATCAACGAACAGCATTGTCGTCTTATATCGATGGGTTTTACAAAAGAACCAGATTACAATCAGGGATTGGGTACACCAGCCCTATTAACTATGAAAAAAGAGCAGCGTAAGCATGTCCGTTTTATCGGGTGAAGATCACAAAGTGCTACACACTTTTCCCCTTCGCAAGGCGTTATTTTTCTGATTTATCTGAAATAATATCTATAATTTCACCCGAATAATCCGAGTGTTTAAAACGTTCGGCATAACTTTTTTCAATATTTTCTTCTTGTTTTAATAGAGCCTCTTCTTTCTGTTTTTCTGTCATCCATTGATCACCAATAATTAAATCTTCTTCTTCAAGGACATAACCGTCCCCGGTTTGTTGTTCCCAGGAGTATTTGGCTTCCTTGAGTTTTGGGTCCCACTGTCGAAAAATAAAGGCACAAAGTGTTCCGCCTAAACCACCAAAAAAATGATACTCATAAGAGATGCCGGGTTCACGAGGAAAGATGGTTAACAACATGCCGCCATACATAAAAAAGGCAACCATCAGCAGGACGATAGAACGTTTATCCCGTCGTAATATGCCATTAACAAAAAGGTAGAAAAACATACCGTGAGTTAGCCCGCTGGCCCCAAAGTGGTAGGTCTCACGGGCAAATAACCACACACCGATTCCGGATGTCAGCCATATGATGGATAAGGTCCACCACCGCGATTTTGGGTAGCCGTAGAGAAGAATGCTGCCGAGCAACAAGAGTGGCAGGGTATTACCTATAACGTGGCTCCAGGAGCCATGAATCAATGTTCCAGTGAGGATTCCAATAAGTCCATTGAAACTTTGAGGATAAATACCTAACTGATGAAGATCCCAGCCAAACATAACCTCACAGATTTTTAGCCACCAAATTAAGACGACAAATACTGTGGTGGTAAAAATACTGCTTTTTAAGGAGGGATTACTACTTGTTAGTAAAGAGTTATCCATTAACTATTAGATCTTGGGGTGAAGAAAAGGTTTTAAAGGGGTGTGAAATTTTTTTTCTTGGTCGCATTTGATTACAGTGATAGGCGTTTTAGAAGCCGATATAAATTACTGCGGTTTATACCCAAGTCTCGAGCGGCCGCCGCTAAATTTCCGTTATGGGTTTGTAGCCTGTCGGCTATTAGCTCTTTCTGAAATTGGTCTACTGCATTCTTTAGGGTGGTGTTTTCAGTTGGAATTGCGTTAGGTTGAGGTGCTGCGAGGGGGGCGTTACTCTCTTCAGGCACGCTTTGTGTATCAATATCTAAGTATTGGGGCTTAATAATGATAGTGCGGGAGTCATGCCCTTGATCCACTATGGCTTTCAGGGTGGCTCGGCTGAGTAGGTGTTCCAATTCCCGTACATTTCCCGGCCAGTTGTAACTTAACAGTATTTTTTTTGCCTCGGGAGCTAGTCGTAATCCTTTTACACCAAAGCGACGTTGGTTGATTTCCAGTAAGTGTCCAGCCAGTAACAGTATATCATTGCCTCGCTCTCTGAGTGGGGGAACATGAATGGGGTAGACGGACAGGCGGTGATAGAGATCAGTACGAAATCGCCCTTTGGCAACTTCCTGTTGTAGGTCGCGATTGGTGGCAGCGATAACCCGTACGTCCACTTCAATATGACGATCACTACCAACCCGTTGGATTTCCCCACTTTGAAGTGCGCGTAATAATTTGGCTTGTATGGTGAGGGGTAGCTCGCCAATTTCATCTAGAAAGAGTGTGCCATCGTCGGCGAGCTCAAATTTTCCTGAACGGTTGGTTGTGGCACCAGAAAAAGCCCCTTTAACATGTCCAAACAGTTCGCTTTCAGCGATGCCTTCTGGTAGGGCAGCACAGTTGACATAGACTAAAGGCTGCCCGCCGCGAGATGACAGTGTTTGGATTTGTCTGGCCACTAGCTCTTTTCCTACCCCAGTTTCACCCAGAATTAGTACGGTTAGGTAGGATTGAGCAACGGTTTTTATTTCATCTTTCAGCTGCTTGATGGGTTGACTGTTTCCCATAAGTTCATTTTTTTTGTGGCCTTCGACCAGGGACTGAGCGACCCGTTGCTCCTTTATCACGCGAGCTTCAAGTACTTCGATGCGTTGTGTTGCTTTGATTGTGGCTTCGGTCAAGCTGATAAAAGCGCGGAGTTCAATTGGGTCAATTTTATCGAAGGTCCCAGGAAGCGTAGCATCAAGTGTCAGTACTCCCCAGGGTTGATTGTCTATGTAAAGCGAGGCACCCATGCAGTCGTGGACGTGTAAAAGGTGGTCACTGGTTTCTACCAATCCATCGTAGGGATCGGGGAGTTCGGAGTCGGAAGGGAAGCGAACGGGTTCTCTCGAGTGTAGTAAGTTAGCCAGACGGGGGTGTTCTTCCACCACGAAGTGGCGCCCCATGGTGTCATCGCTTAGTCCTGCAACAGCCAGGGGCTCAAGAATATGGCCATCTAGTCTTAGAACGCACGCGGCATCACAAGGAAAGCTTTGTTGTAAGGCATCCAGTAGTCGTTTGTAACGGTACTCCGCAGGTATTTCCTGGGGGAGATCGCTAACAATTGAAACCAGGGCATTAAAAAAAGCAGTAGGAGTCATGGTGTTTTATGTCGACTGTATTGTTGTCATATTGATATCGGTAGTGTCATTATGACATTTCTGGGTTGTTGTCAAAAAAATAATAATTAATAAAAAACTTAATATAAACAATAAGATAAATATTGGCATAAAACTTGATATGTTTAAAGGGAAATTTCGGTTTTGTTTTAAATCATAAATATTGAGGAAACAGATTATGAAAGTAATAACACCATATTTATTAGCAGGGGCATTGCTTAATGCCGGCTTGGCAACAGCCGATGTTGTCGTTGGTGAGGAGGCAGATACTGTCGTGGGAAAGATGACCGGTGGTTGGCTTGGCTTTTTACTGGGAGGAGCAGCGGGTGGCCCAATAGGTGCCTTCGCTTTAGGGGGGCTGGGAGGTTGGAGTGGTGGTGAGATACAGGAGTCCGCAGATATGGGAGGAGCGGCTTACCGTGTTAGGCGTGATGATGGCAGTGAATTGGTTGTGCGTTCACCCAACAAAAAGTGGGATGAAGGAGATCATGTTCGTGTATCTGGTCGTCGTCTGGTTGAGGCAGAAAGTCCGGACAATCCAGAAGGCCTTGCCAAAATTACCAGCTCAATCGGTAAGAGTGACATGGAGTGAGGGGAGGCTTTTGTTGAGGCCTAAATATTTTTTTGGCCTTAAAAACAAGAGA
>JAJFKD010000166.1 GCA_021773405.1 Porticoccus sp. | reverse complement strand
TTGTTAGGTTCAACGCCTCTTGTTGTTCTTTCGACAGTTCTTGGTCGTTTCCCAACGCTCGAAGAGTATAAGAATGCGGTTGAAGGCATTCACCTGACTGACTTCGAGCCACCTGCAGCCGAGATGAGCACAGAGCCTTCCGCTGAGCCTATAAGGATTGTTGGCTGATCCCTATATCGATCAAATTGATTGAATTTGATCGAGAGCCCCCCTATTAAAAATAGGGGGGCTTTTTAATGGGTCACCTTTAATGGGGAGGGTGCTATTGGACGTGGTGCTGCTAAAGCTGTCTTCGATCTAGGAGCTATTTGGTTTCTATCTGTTGCTACCATACTTCAAACAATGGGCTGGATAACAGGGTTAATCTATCTATAGAGCCTTTGCTGTGGCTAGGGGAGAGAGGGCGTTCTGCCTGTTTTAAGTCCTAGGATTGTAGTATTTAGTAGTTTGGGTATTTCAGTTTAGAAACTACAGTATCTCTTTCAAAAGAAGATCTTTCGTACTAATTCTTTGATCTCTTCTACATAGAGTTTTTTCTATGATTTTTACCACTTTTTGTGCTGTAGCACGGTAGCCTGTGAGCTTTCCGCCGTAGATGCCCAAGTAGTGAGGGAGTTGTTTTTCATCTGTAATAAGTTGTACTTCACGACTTATTTGATGGAAGTTTTCCTTGTCATTATTTTGGGGTAACACCCGTAACCCTGCCATTTCAGCAGATACAGTTCCTGTGTAGTCTGGAAAATAAGTATTTAGGATGTTGAGTAAGTATTCCCGTTCTTTATCGGTAGTTTTTGAGTTTTCAGGGTTACCATCGAAAGCTGTTTCAGTTGTGCCTATTAAAGAGCCTTCATGCCAAGGTAGTACAAATACAGCTCTGCCATCTTCTGGAGATTCAAGGTAAAAACATTCGTCATTGATTTTTTTATCCAGAACAAGGTGGGCGCCTTGTACTAATTCGATAGGAATAGTGTTTGGCTGTGGAGAAACAACTTCTGCAACTTGGTTGATCCATGGGCCGCCTGCATTGACTAGGAACCGGCATATGGCAGTTTGTTTTACTGAGCCTTCTTCATAGCTAACTTTGTATCCGCCTTTGATTTGTGTGGCACTGATCAAGGTTGCTGGGCATCGTACTTCTGCACCCAGGGATATGGCAGATTGAATTACAGATTCTGTTAGTTTTACATCGTCTGTTTGTGCATCACAGTATTTAAATACTTTAATCAGGTTTTCTGTTTTTAACCCTTTTAGCTCTCCCCATTTTTTCTTGGAGACGATTTTGAAGCGAGCTTCTTTCCTACAGCCAGATAAAAGCCAATAGAGTGTTAACCCAACCCAAATTTTCCATGGACGGTAACGCGAATGACGATAGACAGGAATATGAAACCAATTATGGTGTACCAGCCCAGGTGCATTTTTGAGTAGCAGGCTGCGTTCTTGAAGGCTTTCTTTTACTAGTGAAAATTCGCCACTTTGTAGGTAGCGCAATCCACCGTGAATAAGTTTACTGGATTTGCTAGAAGTGCCTGCTGCCCAAGCAGATTTTTCCAGAGCTAAAGAGGTATACCCTGCCGCCTGAGCCGCTTGAAGTACACCCGCACCTTGTATACCTCCACCAATGACGATGATGTCGTAATTGGGATGGTTATTCTTATTGTTGGTGTAGCTTGGAATGTTTGTGTAGTGTTGGGTTTCGATGTTCTTTTGCCTTTCTTTAATAAAGCTTACGTTGTGATATAACTGCTCTTTAGTAAAGCCGTATTCTTTGGTTAGGCTATGCCCTTTGTTTAAGCTATGTCCCTTACCCAAACTATGAATTACTGACGTACGTTTTCTTTTGGTATCCATTCCTCTGTTCCTTCCTTTCCTTGGTTATTGCCCTTTGGTACGAAATAATTCCAGTTAATTTTTTCCTTAGGGTATAGCTACAATTCAGGGTACAACTATAGTGCCTGGTGGGACAAGTTTTCTATTATTCCACCATAGTCGAAGGTTTCGATCATGTCGGCACCTTTATTAAGCCAATCTTTTGCGATTTCCGGGTTGTCTATTTCATAAATAACGGTTTTGCTTTCAATGGAATCGAGATTGCCATCCTTTGGAATAATCTCTGTATCACAGAAAATAAACTCGGGCTGAATCTCTGTTATGACATCAGAAGACAGTTCGTCCCATTTTTTTAGGACCAGGCCAAGTCTAGTAAAACCTTGTTGCCATGCGTAATGGATAAAGTCGTCACTGAAACTTATAAGCACACATTGTTTGATCACGGGCTGTAGTACTTGGGTGACAATGTTGAAGGCATTTTCAAAACCTTCGATGTGTAGCCCGGATCGTTTTAGCTCAATAAATGCCGTAACTTCAGGGTGGGCTAATAAAAGTGTTACTAATTCTGACAGGGGGGTAATTGTTTCTGTCTCAAACTGGTTCCCCAGGCGTTCAGGTTCAGAGGCGGGGAGTAGAATCAGCTCAGATAAGGGCAGTAAATGAATGGCATTTTCTACCCCACTGATGCGATTCATCAGGGCATCATGGTAGAGCACTGGCTTATGGTCAGCACTAAATAAAATATCTGTTTCGATATAGTGGGCACCAGCTTCTATGGCTTTGGTAAAACCGAGCAGAGTATTCTCTGGGTAGCGCTTTTGGTAACCTCTGTGGGCGACTAGTCGATCAGTTAGCATTTTTCACCTTTAGTTAACTTATCCTTTAATTCTAGCTCTTTTCTATTAACTTTAGTCTCTAGATTGTTTTGATAGTAGTAGGCATGGTCTGGGTGTTAATAGGTAAAAGGAGTGAAGCCATGTGTATGGCTCAAACCCCCTAAATTAGATTAGGGGAGGTATGTTTAAGCTGAGCAGTTTAAATTAAATAGGATTAGTTAGTTAAACAGGGGTAAAGGACCATTAAGCCATTTTTTTCTCACCGGCATCTACCGATTGAAGGATTAATGTGTTGATGGTCATTGGGCCAACACCCCCTGGTACAGGCGTTATGGCTACAGCACGATCGTAGAGTGGTTCTAGTTCAATATCGCCAACACCACCTGGGTGGTAGCCTGCATCTACAACTACAGCGCCATCTTTAACCCAATCGGCTTTAATGAACTCGGGTTTGCCTACAGCACCAACAACAATATCGGCTCTGCTAATGATGTCTGCAAGGTTTTCAGTGCGAGAATGACAAATAGTAACGGTGGCATTGGCGTTCAGAAGCATCATTGCCATGGGTTTTCCTAAAATGGGGCTGCGACCGACCACTACGGCATTTTTGCCCTGTAGAGGGATGTTGTAGGCTTGTAGCAAGCGCATAATGCCCTGTGGGGTGGCAGATCCGTAGGCTTCTTCACCCATTGCCATACGGCCAAAGCCAAGGCAGGTAACGCCGTCTACATCTTTTTCCAAGGCGATACTGTCAAAGCAGTCACGTTCTTCAATTTGTTCAGGAACCGGGTGCTGTAGCAGGATTCCATGGCAGTTTGGGTTGTTATTTAACTCATCAATTTTGGCCAGCAGTTCTTCTGTGGTGGTTTCTTCCGGCATTTCAACGGCGATAGATTCCATGCCAACACGTTTACACGCATTTTGTTTCATGCGAACGTAGGTAGCAGATGCTGGGTCACCACCGACCAAAATAGTGGCGAGAATAGGGGCATTGCCACCACTTTTCTCTTTTAGTTGGGCAACGCGTTCGCTTAATTCGGCTTCTGTTTGTTGTGCAATGGCTTTGCCATCGAGAATTTGGGCTGGCATGGTTTTTTAAAGCTCCTGTTTAAAGCTCTTGGTTGGGGATCTTTATAAAGGCTGAGGCTCTTTTACTATAAATGTTGAGACTCTTTTATAAAAAATGTGGCAAAGATAGCTATTCAAGCATTTTCTCATTTCATGTGGCTACTGTGAAGAGAATCTCTATGAGTAAATCATCGCTTTTTCGTTGACGAGACCGATTGTCACCAGTATCATGCGCAGCTCTCGAAATGAGGGTCTTGGATTAGTTTCTCTAGAGAGATTGATCGATATTGAAAGACATCGGGGATTAGCGCAGTCTGGTAGCGCGCCTGCTTTGGGAGCAGGATGTCGGGGGTTCGAATCCCTCATCCCCGACCAACCTCATTCGAAGCACTTTGTTGAGCGCCCGTAGCTCAGCTGGATAGAGCAACGGCCTTCTAAGCCGTGGGTCGCAGGTTCGAATCCTGCCGGGCGCGCCATCCAGTAATGTGCAATCAAGCTGTGGTGGCTGTAGCTCAGTTGGTAGAGCCCCGGATTGTGATTCCGGTGGTCGCGGGTTCGATCCCCGTCAGCCACCCCATTTTCTTATATTTCTCCCCGTTGTTGTTTGCCCTATCTGCGTATTCGTATTCTCTTTTTTTGGTGTTCATTTTTTGTATTCATAGTTTTCTATTAGTATTCACTGTTTTCCATTAGTATTTACGCTTTGGTTTTTTCACTATCGTGCCGTTAGTGTGCGATTGGTCTTGTTGTATAGGTCCTCTACAATCTGGAATGTTGTAGGTTCGCCGGTTTACGCTAATCACGATGATTATGCAGCGTAGACTCTGGTTAGAGTAAGGTAAGTAGGGTTGGGTTATGGGAATAACTGTTCTCGCAATTTTTGTTGTTTGTGCCATTTATGTTCAAAACCGGGGTAAAGTGAAGCACACAAAGTTGGTGCGAAAAATAAGTGATCACTCTAATGTACTTGGACCCATTAATTGTTTGTTTTATGGGTTTTCTACCTTAAAAAAATCTGCCTATATTGATGATAATAATTTTCCTGAGTTAAAAGTATTTCAAGAGAATTGGGAAGAAATTCGTGATGAGGCCATCAGCCTTAATAATGAATCCAAAATTAAATCATCTGATAAAAAAGACGACCTGGGTTTTAATTCTTTTTTTAAAACTGGTTGGAAGCGTTTTTATCTCAAGTGGTATGGCGCATCTCTAAATTCTGCAAATAATTTGTGCCCAAAAACCGTCGAACTCCTTAATTCAGTGGATAGCGTTAAAGGGGCTATGTTCGCTATGTTGCCACCGGGGGCACGGTTGGTGAAACATCGAGATCCGTATGCGGGCTCATTGAGATATCACTTAGGGTTAACTACGCCAAATTCTGAAGAATGTTTTATCTCTGTCGATGGAGAAAAATACCATTGGAAAGATGGGGAGCCGGTTATTTTTGACGAAACATTTATTCATTATGCGGAAAATAAAACAGACAAAGATCGAATTGTTTTGTTTCTAGATGTGAAGAGACCAGTAAATTTCTTTTTGGTCGATTGGATTAACGTGATTTTTTCACGCATTGTTATGTCTGCCAGTAGTACTAAAAATATGGAAGGGGACAGGGTTGGTGTGTTGAACCGAATTTTTCCCTCTATTCATAAGGTAAGAATGGTGGGTAAAAAGCTAAAAAAATTCAATAAGCCGCTTTATTACTTTGTTCAATATTCAATTTATTTGTTACTTATTTATGCCATATTCTTTTGATCGAGATTTTGTGTCTGTCTGTGGATCTATTAAATCAGCAGTTCTATGAGATGACCGAGTTGGAGTGAAATATGACAATCGAACGAATTTTCATTTCAACTGAAGCAGGTGGAAAACAGAGTGAGCGAGAACAAATTGAATTGGTTGCTGGTTCTGGCATCGTTGGGGATAGAAATTTTGGTTTGTCTAAATGGCCAGGGCAGAATCTCACGCTCATTGAAGCTGAAGAAATCGAAGCATTTCTAGAAGAACACCACCTTCCCCATGATCTGACTATTAGCCGAAGGAACCTTATTACTCGAGGTATTAGGCTAAACGATTTAGTGGGGAAAGAATTCCAATTGGGTGGTGTGATACTGAGGGGCGTTGAATTATGTGAGCCCTGTAGCAGCCTCGGTGAAAGGTTATCTTCTTTAATAAGCCCTGATGTATCGCTAAAAATGTTGATACAGAGTTTTATGGGAAAAGGAGGGCTGAGGGTCGATGCTCTAACATCTGGAACTATAAAAATTGGGGACACAATTCAGGTGCTAGCTAAACAGGTGAAAGAATAAACATTGAAAGATAAAGTACTGAGCGTGAAAAACGATCCTATCGCCGAAGCAGTTAAAAAGTGGGTGGAAGGTATGGTGGTGGGGTTAAATCTTTGCCCCTTTGCCAAGCGTGAACTGTTAACAGACCGCGTGCGATTTTTTGTCTCTGAAGCTGAGACAGAAGAGCAGTTGCTGGTAGATTTACATTCAGAACTGAATCTGTTGAATGACAATACTGATATTGAAACAACATTGCTCATTCATCCTGGGGTTTTGCAGGATTTTAGTGATTACAATCAGTTTCTTGATTACGCCGAAGGCTTATTGATGGAATTGAAGCTGGAAGGGGTTTACCAAATCGCCAGTTTTCATCCGGATTATCAATTTGCGGATACTGAGCGGGGTGATGTAGAAAATTATACCAACCGTTCTCCTTATCCGATGTTGCACCTAATTAGGGAGCAAAGCCTTGAGAAGGCCGTTGCCAATTATCCTAACCCTGAACAGATTCCCGAGCGCAATATTGCTTTGCTGAGAAATCTGGGTAGGGAAAAAGTACAGGCTTTATTTCAAGATTGTTTGCAGGCAAGCAAACATCAATAAATTATTTCTTTTTCAGTGCCTGAGCAAATAAATCGCCCAATGTTCCTGTCTTAGGTTGGTTCTGTTTTTGGCGGTGTTTATTACCTTTTTGAGGATGCCTCCCTTTGTTTTGAGGTTTTCTTTCTTCTGATCGGTTTTGAGGGCGTGAGTTATTGCCGGTTTTTTCTCCAGGCTCATCAGAGAGCTTCATTGATAACCCAATACGTTTACGCGGGATATCCACTTCCATCACTTTTACCTGAACAATATCGCCGGCTTTGACCACTTCTCGAGGATCTTTAACGTAGCGATTGGCCAAAGCAGAAATATGTACTAATCCATCCTGGTGTACGCCGATATCGACAAAGGCACCAAAGTTGGTGACATTGGTGACGGTGCCTTCCAACGTCATACCGGGTTCCAGATCATTCATGGTCTCAACGCCTTCCTTAAAGGTGGCGGTTTTAAATTCAGGCCGAGGGTCACGGCCGGGTTTATCCAATTCTGTGAGGATGTCGGTGACGGTGGGCAACCCAAACTGGTCGTCTACATAATGTTTGGGGTCAATGCTGCGAAGTAAGGTGCTTTCACCCACTAGGGATTTCACTGGTTTCTCTAAGTCATCTGCCATTCGTGAAACTAGGCTATAGCTTTCCGGATGCACCGCTGATGCATCCAGAGGGTTGCTGCCATTGGCAACTCGTAGAAACCCTGCCGCTTGTTCGAAAGTCTTTTCCCCAAGACGAGCTACTTTTTTCAATTGCTTGCGCTCTTTGAAAGGACCGTTTTCATCACGAAAGGCGACGATATTGTCAGCGATGGTTTGATTGAGTCCTGCCACACGATTGAGTAAGGCAGCGGAAGCAGTATTCACTTCTACACCTACGGCGTTTACACAGTCCTCTACCACCGCATTGAGACTTCTTGAAAGTTCCACTTGGCTAACATCATGTTGATACTGACCGACACCGATGGACTTAGGGTCAATTTTAACTAGTTCGGCTAGCGGATCTTGCAGGCGGTGGGCAATGGAGATGGCCCCTCTGATGGTGACATCAAGATCAGGATACTCTTTTGATGCAAATTCAGATGCGGAATAGATGGAAGCTCCAGACTCATTCACTACCACAGGCTGAGCATTGAGCTCTGGGTGATTTTTTAATACGTCTTTGACAAACCGCTCAGTCTCCCGGCTGGCGGTGCCATTGCCTATTGCGATCAGTGCCACATCATGTTTTTGACACAAATGTACCAGTTTGGCTTCTGCTTCCTGAACTTTGTTTTGTGGCTTGGTGGGGAAGATGGCACAGTGGTCCAAGACCTTACCGGTACCATCAACAACAGCCACTTTAATGCCTGTGCGTAGCCCGGGATCCAGGCCTATGGTGGCTTTTTGTCCCGCCGGAGCAGCGAGTAATAGATCCTTTAAGTTAGTGGCAAATACGTTGATGGCGGCAGTTTCAGCGTGGTCACGCAATTCGGCCAATAGGTCAGTTTCAATATGCAGGTGTAATTTTATTTTCCAGGTCCAGCGGACTACTTCAGCGAGCCAATTGTCGGCAGGGCGGCCTTCATTTGTAATGTTTATTTGTTTAGCAATCATACCTTCACAGGGGTGGCCTTCAGTGGCTTCGGTATCAATATCTACCCGAAGAGACAGGATGCCTTCACGTCGCCCTCGGAACATGGCCAAAGCCCGGTGGGAAGGTGTCGTTTTTACTGGTTCATTGTGTTCAAAGTAATCTCTGTATTTGGCACCTTCTTCTTCCTTGCCTGTGAGTAATGTGGCATTGAGTGTTGCCTCGTCTTTCAGATATTGGCGTAGTTTGCCTACCAGTGCTGCATCTTCACTGAACCGCTCCATTAAGATGTATTTGGCGCCATCTAGAGCAGCTTTGATATCGGCAACACCGCTGTCTTTGTTAATATAGCTTTCAGCTTCTTTTTCAGGTGTTAATTCAGGGTTGTTGTAGAGCGCATCAGCCAATGGTTCTAGTCCTGCTTCAATGGCAATTTGTCCTTTGGTGCGACGTTTGGGTTTGTAGGGTAGGTACAAATCTTCCAGCCGGGTCTTTGTGTCCGCAGTGAGAATAGCCTGTTTCAATTCTGGGGTGAGTTTGCCCTGTTCATCGATACTGTTGAGAACTGCCTGGCGGCGATCCTCTATTTCGCGGATATAGCCGAGACGCTCTTCTAGCGCACGAAGTTGAGTATCATCGAGGCCTCCAGTGACTTCCTTGCGGTAGCGGGAGATAAAAGGTACCGTCGCTCCTTCGTCCAATAAGCCGATTGCTGCATTAACTTGAGTAGGCTTAATGTTTAATTCTGATGCGATTTGATGAGCAATTTTTTCCATTTTTTACTTCTTACCAGTGGGTGAGGACCGTTGATGATTACGGGCGTGGCTATTTTTGTGATAGCTATTTCTGAACGCAGACATTTTTGAGTGAAGCTATTAGTGAATGTAGCTATTTATTATGGTCCGTAATTATGGGTGATTCTTTGTGTTCAAAACAGACTTGTTACATATATTGATCTATGGCTGACTTGTGCGATCTTACCTGCCCGTTGTGTCATGATGTTTCGCATAATGTGGCTTCTATAGAGAATTATTGCTCAGACAAACGAAGGGATTATTTCCAGTGTCACCAGTGTCGGTTAGTCTTTGTGCCACCCTGGCAGCATTTGTCGCGGGAAGAGGAAAAGACACATTACGATCTGCATGAAAATAGCCCAAATGATCCGGGTTATCGACAATTTCTGAGTCGCTTGGCAGATCCTTTAATAGCTCAGTTAACACCTGGCATGTCTGGCTTGGATTTTGGCTCAGGGCCAGGGCCCACTTTATCTGTGATGTTAGAAGAGGCCGGTTTTGAGATGGCCGTTTACGATATTTTCTATGCCAATGATGTTTCAGTGTTACAGGTGGACTATGATTTTATTGCCACCACGGAGGTGGTTGAGCATTTATCTCAACCGGGAGCGGTGCTTGAGCAACTGTGGTCGAGAATCAAGCCTGGTGGTTGGTTGGGAATAATGACAAAAATGGTGCTGGATCAAGCTGCTTTTGGTCGCTGGCACTATAAGAATGACCAAACCCATATTTGTTTTTATAGCCGTGAGACCTTTGACTATTTGGGACAATACTGGGGCGCCTTAGTGCAGTTCCCCGCTGATGATGTGGTGTTGATGCAAAAACCGCACAATAATTAGTCTTGCGCAGAACTAGTGGGTCACAAAAGTCCTTTGCCGGGGTTGCCGGCAGGTGCTTACTATCATCGCATTCATTTTTTAGCCCAGTAGGGTTAATGACCATGAGCTATTATCTTTGGGTATAAGCATCATGGCAGAAGATCAGGGCCGATATGGCCAAATAGGAGTATTTATGTCTAAGGGCAAGTTGTTTCAGGGGACATCGTTAAGTCTACAGTCATTAGATGATGGCCATGTAGAACTACATTTTGATGCCGAAAAAGCTTCGGTCAATGTTTTTAATCAGGCTACTTTGGCTGAGTTACAGCAAGCATTGGCAATATTAGAACAACAACCTGATGTCAAAGGGCTGCTACTTTCGAGTGGAAAGAGCGTGTTTATTGCCGGCGCTGATATCACAGAGTTTGGTGATGCTTTTAAAGGCACTGAAGAGCAGCGCAGGTCATTTCTCAGTCCAGCCAATGAGGCATTTAACCAAATTGAAGACTTGCCTTTTCCGACAGTGGTTGCGATCAACGGATTTGCCTTGGGTGGTGGTTTTGAGGTGTGCTTGGCTTGTGACTTTCGAGTGATGTCTACGAAAGCTCAGGTAGGCCTGCCAGAAACAAAATTGGGTATTATTCCTGGCTGGGGTGGGACTGTGCGTTTACCCCGGTTGATTGGCTTTGATAATGCAGCTAAATGGATTGCCACTGCGGGTCATCATAAGGCAGTTGCCGCACTTAAAGATGGTGCTGTAGATGCCGTGGTAGAGCCGGAATTGCTGAAAGAAGAGGCGTTGGCAATGTTAGCCCGTGCTACTTCAGGCGAGCTGGATTACCAAGCACGACGGTCGCAAAAACAACAGCCGTTGCAACTGAATGATACCGAGCTTGGGATGTCTGTCGCTACGTCCAAGGCCATGGTCACAGCAAAGGCTGGCCCAAATTATCCCGCGCCTATTGCTGCTGTAGATGTGTTGGCTAAAGCTGCGAAAATGTCCCGTGATGAAGCGTTGGAAGTAGAATTTAAGGCATTTAGTGAAGTTTCCCAAACCTCCCAATGCCGTGCTTTGGTCGGCATCTTCATGAATGATCAATATATTGGTTCTGTAGCGAAAAAATACGGCAAGAAGGGTGGTAAAGAGGTCAAACATACTGACGTTAAGCATGTAGTGGCCCTGGGTGCGGGTATTATGGGTGGAGGTATTGCCTATCAAAATGCTATGAAAGGTTTCCCTGTGTTGATGAAAGATATCAATACGGACTCTTTGGCATTAGGCATGAGCGAGGCGAACAAGTTACTGGCAAAGCGTGTTGATCGTGGTCGAATGAGTGCGCTTGAGGCGGGTAATGTGCTATCACGAATTATGCCCTCTCTCAGCTACGATGGGATTGAAAATACCGATATTGTTATTGAAGCTGTAGTGGAAAACCCTAAGGTTAAAAGCATGGTGCTTCCCGATGTGGAATCGAAGCTTTCTGACCATGCAGTTTTAGCCTCAAATACCTCAACCATTTCTATAGATTACCTGGCTGACTTTTTGGAACGCCCGGAAAACTTCTGTGGTATGCACTTTTTTAACCCCGTGCATGCGATGCCATTGGTGGAAGTGATTCGAGGTGAGAAAACTTCTGATGAAACCATCGCAACCGTTGTATCCCATTCCCTGTCTTTGGGTAAAAAGCCTATTGTGGTCAATGACTGCCCTGGTTTTTTGGTGAATCGTGTGCTGTTCCCAGCGGTGTTTGGTTTCGACATGATGCTTCTCGATGGTGCTGATTTTCAGCAGGTGGATCGAGTGATGGAAGCCTGGGGTTGGCCCATGGGCCCAGCTTACTTAATGGACGTCGTGGGGCTTGATACTGCAGTTCATTGCTTCCCTTCTATTCTTGAGGGTTATCCCGAACGAATGTCTGCAATGTACAGCGGTGATTACAACGTATCACCGACCAAGCTGTTGTTTGAGAGTGAACGTTTGGGCCAAAAGAATGGTAAAGGTTATTACGTCTATGAAAAGGATAAACGAGGCAAGCCGAAGAAATCTGTTGATGATTCTGTTTATGATTTATTTAAACCACATTTATTAAATGATTCTAGCAGTTTCACGGATGATCAAATAATTGCCCGCTTTATGCTACCTATGTGCATCGAGCTGGCACACTGTTTGGAAGAGGGCATTGTGTGTTCTCCAGCTGAAGCGGATATGGCCGTCGTTTATGGTCTGGGTTTTCCACCGTTCCGTGGTGGCATATTCCGTTGGATGGACGAAGTAGGTTTGAAAGCAATTTGTGATATGGCGGATAACCATAACTCATTGGGCAAACTCTATGAGCCGACTCAGAGAATGCGCGAAATGGCTAGCAATGGCGAAAGCTACTACAGCTGAAATTGGTGCTGAAACCAGCACTAAAACCAGAGCTAAGCGATAAAAGGAGAAATAGTGGTGAGCTTAAACCCAAGAGATGCAGTAATTGTCGATGTTGCACGAACCCCAATGGCACGTTCCAAAAATGGTTCTTTTCGTAATCGTCGAGCCGATGAGATTGGTGCTGACCTGATAGAAGGCTTATTGGACCGCAATCCAGCCATTGACCCCGCTGAAATTGACGATGTAATTTGGGGCTGTGTGATGCAGGGGCGCGAGCAAGCCTTTAATGTCGCTCGAATGACCAGTTTACGTACCCGTATCCCTCACGAAGTGCCAGCGATAACGGTTAACCGGCTTTGTGGTTCATCCATGTCGGCGTTACACAATGCTACCGCTAACGTGATGGCAGGATTAGGCGATGTTTATCTGGTGGGAGGCGTGGAGCATTTGGGGCATGTACCAATGACCCATGATATAGATCCAAACCCAGCTTTAAACCTCAATATTGCCCAAGCTTCTGGAATGATGGGTCTTACCGCTGAATACTTGGCTCGAATCCATGGCATCAATCGACTGCAACAGGATGAGTTTGGTGAGCGTTCCCATCGTTTGGCCGCAGCGGCGAGGGCTGCCGGTAATTTTGTCGATGAAATTATTCCTATTGAAGGCCATAACGAAAATGGTGGTCTTTATTTGATGAAAGAGGATGAAACTATTCGTCCTGAAACCTCAGTAGAAGGGTTGTCGCAATTGCGGACAGTCTTTGATCCTGTAAATGGAACGGTAACAGCAGGGACTTCTTCTCAGATTACGGATGGCGCTGCAGCAATGTTGGTGATGTCTGCGGAGCGCGCTAATGCATTAGGCCTTCAGCCTATGGCCAAAATAGTTTCTGTCGCTGCTGCGGGTGTTGATCCAGCCATTATGGGTTACGGTCCTGTGCCTGCGACTCGAATTGCGTTGAAAAGAGCTGGATTGACCATTAGCGACATTGATTTTGTTGAGCTGAATGAGGCGTTTGCTGCTCAATCATTGCCTGTATTGAAAGATCTGGGTTTACTTGATGTGATGGATGAAAAAGCCAATGTTCATGGTGGAGCTATTGCGTTAGGTCATCCGTTGGGTGCATCTGGTGCGCGGATTACTGGAACATTGTTAAATGTTTTAAAGCAGCGTGATGCTACATTTGGTGTTTCGACCATGTGCATAGGGTTGGGGCAGGGGGTGTCGACTGTCATCGAGAGGTTGAAATAATAATTGTTGTGTGGTTTTGTGCTCAATGTTTTTATAAAAAATCTCGACTTAGGTAGACAGCTACACTACAACTTACCTGTATTGAGGTTTATATATTGAATCGTAAATCACAGTAGGATGTTGCTAGAAAACAACCCTGACAGAGAGGTCTTAATCATGAAACTGCAAAACAAATCTCGCCTGATTTCTCTGGCAGCGATCTTTATCTGTGCCTTAACTGCACAAGTTCAAGCAGGTTTTTTTGATGATCTCAAGAACAAGGCGTCTAGCGCGGCTAAGCAGGTTGTTAATGAAACTGTTGAGGAGGTTGTTGGAAACACAAGCTCTTTACCAGAAGATACAGATGAG
>JAJFKD010000165.1 GCA_021773405.1 Porticoccus sp. | reverse complement strand
GCTGAGTGTATTTTATTGATTGTTGCCGCATTAGAGCAGGCGTAGATGGAAGAGCTTCATGGCATGGCCCGTGAATTAGGGCTTGATGTCTTGGTGGAAGTACACAATGAAGAAGAACTGGATCGTGGTTTATTAATTGATAACCCCATGATCGGTATAAATAACCGTGACCTTCACACCTTTGATACTACGTTGGAAGTGACTTTTGGCTTGTTGGATAAAATCCCGGATAACCGAATTGTTGTAACAGAGAGCGGTATTCTCACAACAGATGATGTAGCCGCTATGCGTGGTCACGATGTAAATACGTTCCTGGTAGGAGAAACATTTATGCGGGCGGATGAGCCAGGGATGAAGCTACTGGAGATGTTCAATTGAAAAACTAATTTACTTGCTCTGGCGGTGTTAAAAATAGGCTCAAAATGCTCATTTATTAGACATAAACTCCGCTTTTTCGCCTATTTTTGCCTACCCAGAGCTGCTCCATAAACGTTTTTCAAAACCTGCTAGGGTCTGTTTAAAAAATACCGGTAATAAAAAAGGCCTCGAAAGAGGCCTTTTTTGTGCGTGTTAGAAATTAAACTTTCTAGTCCTAAACTGCCAATTTTAAGGCTACCGGGTTCCAAACACGACCATCGTTTTCCCTTTCACTGAGACCAGCTCCTGATCTTCGAGGGTTTTTAATACTCGGCCAACCATCTCACGGGAACAGCCAACAATGCGGCCAATTTCCTGACGAGTGATTTTAATCTGCATGCCATCGGGGTGTGTCATCGCATCGGGCTCTTTACAGAGGTCCAGCAACGTACGTGCGACACGACCTGTTACATCAAGGAAAGCCAAATCGCCTACCTTACGTGTGGTGTCACGCAGGCGCTCTGCCATTTGTACGCCAATGGCAAATAGAAATTCGGGGTGATCTTTAGAAAGCTCCTGAAACTTGGAGTAGCTAATTTCACCGACTTCACACTCGGTTTTAGCTCTAATCCAGGCGCTTCGGTCTGTTAGACCAAACAATCCCATTTCACCAAAAAAGTCGCCTTCATTAAGATAGGCAACAATCATTTCACGGCCATCATCATCTTCAAGAAGAACGGTGACCGAACCTTTAATAATGTATGAGAGCGTGTCACCTTCATCGCCAGCATAAATAATGGTGCTTTTGCTGGGATACTTCCTTCTGTGACAGTGAACTAAGAACTCTTCCACATTTTGAATGTGAGGTGTTATCGGTGCTGGTGCCAACTCGAGCTCCTCCCTTTTGTGATCTCTCGCATAGACGGCACCCATTATGGGGATAAAATCATCATTGGCCAAGTTCGAATTTATCATTAGTTATCGTTCCTTGTAGGGAAAAGTGGCGACTGGACAGACAATTCTAAGGTTAAAAGCACATTATTTATGTTAGGCTCTCGACCTTTTTAGGGTCGACGGTGTCATGAAAACGAAAATAACTTGGGGCGGAGACGCCAAATTCACTGCTGAATCAGAAACAGGCCATACCGTAGTGATGGATGGTCCGCCAGATCATGGTGGCAAAAACCAGGGTGCACGTCCGATGGAAATGATGTTGATAGGTATGGGCGGCTGCTCATCCTTTGA
The DNA here is from genome assembly GCA_021773405.1 of Porticoccus sp. GTDB lineage: Bacteria > Pseudomonadota > Gammaproteobacteria > Pseudomonadales > Porticoccaceae > Porticoccus. The sequence continues at coordinate 8,174 of JAJFKD010000165.1, read as the reverse complement.
TGTTGTTCATATTCTTAAAAAGAGTCGCCAGGATGTAACGGATTGTGTTGCCGAGATAGAGGCAGAACGTGCAGATGCAGTGCCTTCTGTGTTCACAAAAATACATCTTCACTTTGTTGTCACAGGCAACAACCTCAAAGAAAGTATGGTGAGTAATGCTGTTAAGTTGTCAGCAGAAAAATATTGCTCCGCCTCTATTATGCTGAGCAAAGGTGGTGTTGAGGTCACTCATAGCCACGAAATCCGTTCCTAGTCTGTTTAACTCACGGCCTTTGCTTTTACCATTCGGTATCACTGAAATCTCTCACGGTAAAAAAACCCAGACAAAAAAAAGGCAGCTAATGCTGCCTTAAAGGGATACTGAGGGAGTAATAGAGGTGTCAACTTGAATACAGGTTGTTAAAACTAACTTCTGAGACTTCAATCAACCATGTAATCTGTAGCTTTGTCAGTCAGAGCACTTGCCTTGGGGGTAGATGGCTGAGCACTCTTCTTGACTCCGCTGTTAGGTTAGTAATATAGGGAGTGGCATCCTATGATTCAAATGTATTAATATAATACCATTCATAACTCTGAGGAATGTATTGAGGTGATGTATTAATGGATGCCAAGCTTTTATCACGAATAGACCTGAATTTACTGGTGGCTCTCCAGATATTGATGGAGGAACAGAGCGTTACAAAAGCTGCAGATCGGCTGTTCATTACCCAGCCTGCCATGAGCAAAACATTGCAGCGGCTTCGGGAGCTGTTTGACGACCCACTCTTTATACGTAGTGGCAGAGGCCTGGTGCCAACCCCCAGGGCTGTTGAGCTAGAAAAGCAATTACCTGTCGTTTTGTCCTCAGTCAGTGATTTAGTGGTTCAAAGTGAATTTGACCCCCTCGCCTATGAGGGAGAAATTTCCATTATGACGGCAGAGTTTATTGCCGTTCAGGTCATGCCAACATTAACCAATCGTCTGATCAACAAAGCACCCTTTATGTCTCTCTCGGTCAGAGGGGAGACTGATGGCAAGGCCAGGGCCCTTGAAGATGGCGGGTTAGATTTTGCTATTGAAATAGCGCGCCCCTATAGCGAAGAGTTTCATGTGACGCCACTAGGCCACTTTACCCCTGCGGTCTGGATGCGAGCAGTCCATCCATTGGCCAACAAGGAAAATCTCACACTCAAAGAAATGCTAGCCTACCCTTTTGTTCAATACTCATTGCTTCGTTCAGGTTCATCCTCATCAGCAGAGACAAGGTTTGATCGCCAACTTACCAAACTTGGTTTAAAGCGAAAAAAAGCCCTGGTGACAGCACAGCTAATGACAGCCATGGATGTCTTATGGCAAACCGACTGTTTAATGATGGCGACCATGCATGACTTGAAAATAGAGGGTGAGACCTATGGCATTGTTCGTAAGCCGTACCCCAAAGAACTAGAGTTCGATAGCACAGTGCCAGTAGTGCTGGTGCAGCACGCCAGAACCATTAAGTCCCCGGTGCATCAGTGGGTAAAACAAAAAATCGTTGGTATTGTTAAAGAGATTCAGGAAAAAGCAAAACAGGCGTCTCGCTCAAAATAGTACTTCACGTTTTAAAATAGTATTTCACGCTTTAAAGGGTCACGGACTATATCTTATAGCTGGTTTTGGTCATCGCCTTTGAAATAATCGTCATCAAAGCTTTAACCGGGGCAGGGAACTTCAGCCCCCCAGCATCCAATGCGGCATCCGCATGCTTTGCTTCATCTTCCAGCATTTGTTCGACGATAGCGCGGCTTTTGTCATCTTGTGGTGGAAGCTTGTTTAGGTGGCTTTCCAAATGCTGGCACACCTGATCCTCAGTAGCAGCCACAAATCCCAAGCTGAGCTTGTCGCTAATCAGCCCAGTAGTAGCGCCAATACCAAAAGAAAGCCCATACCATAAAGGGTTTAACAAGCTGGTGTGGCTACCTAATTGATTAACGCGTTCCTGGCACCAGGCAAGGTGATCAATTTCTTCGTCAGCCGCTTGTTCCATTTCACTGCGTACAGAAGTCAGTTTGGCGGTTAATGCTTGCCCCTGATACAAAGCCTGAGCACAAACTTCGCCAGTGTGATTAACCCGCATTAAGCCCGCAGCATGGCTTTTCTCTTGTTCAGTGAGTTCTTGTTCTGACTCTTCCTTCGCGGGTGAGAGACGATCATGGGGTGGTTTATCCACAGCAACAGTTCTCAGCGCATGGTCCACCTGAATCAACAAGCTATCAAGGAGGGAAAGCCTTCTTGTTTCAGCCTTTGGGCTTGTTTGCTCTGTACTGGTGAACGTCTCTGATGGCATCGATAATTGTCTCTAAAAAATTAATAGTTACTGAATAGTTATTGAATAGTCGCCATATGACTGTTTTAAGTTCGCATATTGTAGCAAAATCTGTGGTCATGTTGAGAGGAGCTTAAATGAAGTCGGATTTTGTAGACAAAGTGGGCCAAGAAAATCTGGGCCATGGTATTTATTGTATCGACGCACGATATATCCAGCATGGTATCGCTTGCTGCTACCTAATGGTTGAAGGCGATCAGGTCGCTATTATTGAGACGGGAACAGCACACACAGCGGAAGGCATAGCTGAGGCTCTGGCAGAACTGGAGCTACCTAAAGAATCAGTTCGCTACATTATTCCCACCCACGTGCATTTGGATCACGCCGGGGGTGCCGGCCTGTTAATGCAGCAATACCCAGAGGCCCAAATGCTGATCCACCCGCGCGGTGCCAGGCATATGGTCAACCCCACCCAGTTAATGGCGGGTTCAAAAGCGGTTTATGGCGAAGAGAAATTTCAGCAATTCTATGGCGAACTGATTCCTGTCCCGAAAGAGCGAGTGACTTCAGTAGAGGACGGCGAAAAGTATGAGTTGAATGGCAGAGCTTTAGAATTCCGTCATACCCCAGGCCATGCCGAACACCACTTTTGTGTTTGGGACAGTGTTAGCGAAGGTTGGTTTTCTGGTGATACCTTTGGTATTTCCTACCATGAAATGGGGCTCTATTTTAATAAAGACAGGTTTGATAAAAATAGATTGGAAAAAAGCAGGCTAAAAAAAGACAGATCAGACCGCTTTATTATTCCAACCACATCACCCGTACAGTTCGACCCAGACAAGCTACTAGCCTCCATCGATTTAATGATGAGCTATAACCCAAAGAAATTTTATTTAACCCACTACAGCGTATTGGAAAATCCAGAGCCTCAAGCAGACTTACTTCGTGCTCAGATTGAAGACTATCGGCAAATTGCGCAGCTGCTTCGGAATGAATCAGAGCGGGAAGAGAGAATACACCAGGCCCTGAAGGATATTACCTTAGCGCGTCTATCATCGGAGCAGCCCGAGTTGGATTTAGACACTATGGAAAAAGTCCTGGCCATGGATTTAGATTTAAATGCCCAGGGCCTGAATATTTGGTTGAGCAGACAAGAGAAAAAATAAAGGCAGCAACCCAAATAAATAAAAAGAGTTAAGTAAACGGGTTAAATAAGGGAATACTAAGGAAGCGTCACTATGCAGGATGTCCACGACCTAGAAGTTATTCTGGATTGCCGAATACCCATCATCGTATTGGAAAGCCATGAAGAGCTAAAAGCCCTTGATCTGTTTATACGGGTGGGTCGCAAGCGGGATAAACCCGTATTCCAGTGGACACTGACCGACGGCTTACAAAAAGTCAGCTTTGGCCTACAGCTGGTCAAAGACTCCCAGCACAACGAACCCGAAGAAGTCCTACAAAAAATCAAAAGTGGAGCAGAACCCGGCTTTTATGTCCTCTGTGATTTCCACCACTGGCTCGACGACCACCCCAAAAATATTCGTCTGTTAAAAGACATTGCCCAGAAAAACACCTCCGGTGCCATCACCGTTGTTCTTCTTAGTCACTCACTAAAACTCCCACCAGAGCTCTCTCGCTTAAGTGCTCGCTTCAAAATGTCCCTGCCTAACGATACCCAAATACTCTCCATCATTCGTGAGGAGGCCAAACAGTGGGGCCAGCGCAACGGCGATCAAAAAGTAAAAACCGATAACGACACCCTGCAAAAACTGGTGAGTAACCTCAAAGGTTTACCACGGGCAGACATCCGTCATTTGGTGCGTGGTGCCATTGTCGATGATGGCGCGATTACGGAATCGGATATCCCGGAAGTAAACCAAGCCAAATTTAAACTGATGGAGCTGGACGGCATCCTCAGTTACGAATACGACACCGAGCAATTTGCCGCAGTGGGTGGTATGGAGAACCTAAAAAGCTGGTTGGATATCCGACGTGGGGCTTTTAATGCCAATAGTAGTGACATTGCTAATGGTAACGGAGGGAACGTAGCGAATATCGATTCTCCCAAAGGTATTCTATTGCTAGGTGTACAAGGTGGCGGAAAAAGCCTCGCAGCAAAATCAGTAGCCGGCATGTGGAACGTGCCGTTATTACGGTTAGATATCGGCGCGCTTTACAATAAATTCCACGGTGAGACAGAACGCAATTTACGTGAGTCACTAGCCATGGCCGAGAAAATGTCTCCCTGCGTACTGTGGATGGATGAAATTGAAAAAGGCCTCAGCACCGATAACTCAGATTCCGGAACTTCTCAGCGAGTGTTGGGCACATTACTCACCTGGCTGGCAGAAAAACAAAAGCCCGTGTTTGTAGTAGCAACCTCAAATGATATTTCTAAACTACCACCAGAGCTGATTCGCAAAGGCCGTTTAGACGAATTGTTTTTTGTCGACCTGCCCGATGAAAAAACCCGTGAAATTATTTTTAAAATTCATCTGGAAAAACGTGAGTTAGATGTAAACAACTTCGACCTCGCTGAATTAGCACTAGTCGCCGAAGGCTTTACTGGTGCTGAAATTGAGCAGGCAATTGTGTCAGCCGTTTACCGGGGCTTATCTGAAAATGGTAACAGCAGTACGGATAAAAATTCTGATACACCGGGACAGCAAAGAGTTGTTTCTCAATCATTACTGTTAGCTGAACTACAAGCTACAGCACCGCTTTCCATTGTGATGGCAGAAAAATTAGCTGCGCTTCGGCAGTGGGCAGATGAACGGAATATGGTGAGAGTTTAAGGTGCGTTAGCCTAGATTCAACCAAAGTTTTTTGGTAGTTATTCTAAGGGCGGCAGAGCATTTAGCTTTATGGGTCTGTTTTTATATACAGTATATGTGCTAGGCTAGATCAAAGAGCTGGGGTTACCCCTAATATAAATGAAATATTGTCGGAACCTTGCTTTCTGGGAATCAGTAGTAGCTGCTCTAAAGAGAAGATTAAAAACTATAGATCAGTAAAGATCGGAGTACCACCAAGCGAAAAAATACGGTATGTTCCTAGTAATTATCCAAAATTTAGTCCTATTCTATACACAATTGAAAGTTTTTTGCCCTTTATTGAAACCGGACAACATCGATATTGGGAGATTGAAAGCATTATTTTTAGAACATTCATTTCGGTGCTAGCGCCACTAGCCTTATTTATGAGCGGTTTATTTGTTGGTAGTGTTTCGGGTTTATTTGATAAAAAGTTATAGAGAAATATATAGCTACAATTAATATAAGATTTCATAGTTTCTCTTCTACAAGGCTCTAATCTAGATTGTTCATAATCACCGTTATCCATCAAAGGTTCTAATTTTACTGGATCGCCAAATATCTGTTCATTGTTTTTATAGCAGAGGGTAGCGCTAATAAATTTTCTGAATTAGCAAGACTTTCATCCTCTATCACTTCATATGGAATCCTTACATATGTGACTTTGTCTTCCTCAGGATCAGTGATAAAAAACCAATCTTTATTAGTGTCATCTACAAAGAGAACCCCTTTATCTAGACCAACAAACCTAATATGTATAGGCCACAAATACTCATTCAAATTATTAATAATATTTGCAACTAAAATATCAAAAGCCCACTGAATATATCGAGCGTCTCTACCAGTATCCATCGTTTGCATTAAGGATGTTTTAGCGCAAGTGATCCCGCCACCCGGTGACATATATACGGTTCCATCTTCCATTTCATATGGCACTGATATTCCTGACTTGGTTAGCTGCCCCATGTCTTCAGCATTCCAACCGTTTTTAGAAGCCAGAAGCCCCTTCATTTTGAATAATTCAATTTCTGCGGGCCAATTTTTGTGAATGATTTCGATAAACCGTATATCAAACCAAAGGTTTGGATCACCATTCCTGCCATGCTGGCATATATCTAATATATACACCACATCATCACGAACGAGGGCTATGGCGATATGCCCTGACCTTTTTACAAAATGTTTATATTTGCCTGTTTTCTGTAGACCATCTCCCAGATGGAAATGGTGCAATCCCATAGTGTTAAAAAACGTATCAGGTGTATGCGCCCTTAAGAGAGAATGATTCAAGTAGGGATTTAAATTCTGCCCTTCTATGATGAAAGCGCATAACTTATGGTATCCGTTTTTAAGGTGATCAGGGCAAACAACATCTGGAGCAACCTCAACACGTCGTGGTTTTGTTTGTATTGATCGGCGAAACGCATTCATCGCCTGATAATACACTCCATGCAAATCATTCTCTTTATACTTATATCCCGCTAATTCCAACTTCCTTCTAGCGAATTCATCCATATCCTTGTCTAAGGAAAAACGGATATCAAAAATCCTTTTCATAAATTTTTTTTAATCCTTCCACCCTATAAATTGGAATAACAGTGTGTAATCACCGGCATCCGCTGCCCTTAATGCATTTATATATTGGTCTCTACGTTCATTCATTCTCTGTAAATCATAGCCACCCGACCAATCTATTGGGTCGGAGCCATAGAGCACTTCTAATAGAGCGTCAGCCATTATTCGTGCATGGCGTCCGTTACCATTGGGAAAAAGGTGGATATAAACCAGTGAATGATGAAATCGAGCTGCCACTTCCATAGGCTCATAAGTTTCATTCTCCACCCAAAAATGGACATTATCCAAAAGTTGACGGAGCTGGACAGAAATTTGAAAAGGATCAATGCCGATATTTTTTTCCGTCAGGCGGTAAGTGCCAGCCCACTGCCAAACTTCACCAAAAAGCTTCTCGTGCAGTTGGCGTACAAAATGATCGTTCAGAAGATTAGGGTTGCGTTGCCTGCCAAGCCATAACATGCCATTGTCTATATTGGCTTGTTCCAACTCATCGAGCTGCCCTCTGGTTTCAATATGAGTGAATTTGAGACCATCCATTTCATCAGGGTCTAAAGGTGTTTCCCCCGGTAGATATTCCATATCTTCAATCATTTTTCATCCCATATATCAGATGGTCTTGTGTTGAGGATTTCTTTTGTCACACGTTCAAGCTCTATGTCTATTTTCTCCAGAGATAAATCCTGTGCCTCAAGGGCCATATTTGTATTGGTTTTATTGATAATGGAAAGAGCCATTTTTTTGGCTTTATACTCGATATAGTCCTCAATGGTTTCCCCGTGAACCTGAGGAATAATGGCATACACAAACCTGCACTCCATTGCATCTGCAATTTGGTACATTTTCCTGAGGGTGATACGGCCAGTTTTTTCGGCTTTCTCATTTCTATATATCAAAGCTCTGGTTACACCCAAGCGCTTGGCAAGTTGAGGGGCGCTCATGTTCAAAGACTTGCGCATCACCTTGAGCCAGCCTTCTTTCGGCACAGTGATGTTTCGCGCACCTTTCATACAGCGGTTAACGATTTCCCTGTATTGGCGTAATGCAACCTCTTTAATGCTCATTGTATAAACCTATGTATACTGTTAAAACAATTTGTATATATTTATATACACAAATATTAAAAATATGTCAACTTATATGTATACATAAATGTGTATTTTGTCTATACCTCCGGTTCGTGGTTTGGGTCGTTCTTGGCCGTAAGCGGACAGTTCGTAATATTGAAATCTTCACCTAGCTTTGAACAAAAAGGGGACGCATTTATTTTTTTAGCTAAAGTCTTCAATTGGCTAATTTATGGTTGATTTTTGGCCAATTAACGGCTAATTTAAGGCTATGTCTTGGCATCCAAAATATACTATCAGCAATAAACTTCTCCTGACTACCCGGGAGATCGGTGAGTCTATCGGTGAAATCAAATCACTGCGCCTGACTGACACTGCCTTGGCAAAGTTGGAGCTAAGTGCCAGAGAACTATCGTCCTATGCGTCGACCAGTAT
>JAJFKD010000164.1 GCA_021773405.1 Porticoccus sp. | reverse complement strand
ACAACAATTGAATGAACTAGATGATATCGGCTGCCTTAACCTGTTAAAGGCTGTCGCATTTTCAAGTTAGACTTTACTATTTAGTCTTGGCAATTAGCCCCTGTTGGTTAGCTTCTATATCACCTAAAAATTTTCATATTCTTCACCCTTGAACTTTTAAAAATCACCCCTATCTAAATTCGCGATAACGGGTTCAACAACAATAGGTGGAGCACCTGTATTAACAACAAGATTTGCCACTTAGGAATGCGTATATGAACGATGTCTTTTTCAGTGTAATATGCTTTCCCGCTGGGCACCTCCCCATTTTCTGATGGGAACAGAAGATATCAATGGACATGTGTTGCTAAGCCCTATGTTTTTGAACCAAACATTTATGAATTGCGTATAAATGATCTATGTATAGAAACACATGTTTTTAAGAAACAAACTGTTAAACAAGCGTATTTTTAACCAAAAAATTCTCGCAACCGGAGGGCACTATGCTGGAAGTTAGGCAGTTGACAAGGTTGTATGGCGATTTTAAAGCCGTTGACAATGTCAGCTTCAAAATAAAAAAAGGTGAAATTGTTGGATTGCTTGGCCATAACGGTGCAGGTAAAACTACTATCATGAAAATGCTGAGTGGTTTCATTGAATCAAACCAGGGCAGTATTGAAATTGATGATATAGACCTACAACAAGACCCTAAACAAGCCCAACAGTCTCTTGGCTATTTGCCAGAGAACCTACCTATTTACCCTGAGATGACCGTAGCCGACTATCTGGATTACGCCAGTGATATGAAAGGTCTCAAGGGCGATGAAAAAATTGCAGAAATCAAACGCGTTATTCAGGCAACAGATATTGTGCCTAAACTGCTGATGCCTATTGCCACCCTTTCACGTGGTTACAAGCAACGTGTAGGTGTTGCCCAAGCTATTTTAGGCAACCCTAAACTACTTATTCTCGATGAGCCTACAAACGGCCTCGACCCCACTCAAACACAACTAATACGCCAGCTCATCAGAGACCTTGCGAAAGAAGCTACGGTGATTCTTTCTACCCACATCATGCAAGAAGTTGATGCGCTCTGTGATCGAGTCTTAATAATCCGAAATGGTGAAATGGCTGTCGATGCCAAACTTGAAGAGCTTCGTGAAAGTAATAACTTATTGTTAACAACGTCTTTCACCAAAGATAAATTAACCATGTTGCTACAGCCTCTCAACGCTATTACCAACATAGATGAAATTCCAGATGAAGGTGGCAACCCCCATTACCGTCTAAGCGTAGAAGAAATGAGTGACCACCCGGCCCTCTGTGGAGAGATAGCCAATTTGGTAGTTACCGCAGGTGGAACACTTTATTCCATCGGTCAAGAGAGTCGTGACTTGGAAACGCTATTTAGAGAAGTAAACGAAATACAGCTAGGAACAAGTGAAGATACAGGGAGGACAAAAAATGCAGCCTAATTCCAATCCTTCTAATGCCCAAACCACAAAAAGGTCGGCTTTGCCTCTGATTCGACGTATTGCGAATAAAGAAATTACGCTGTTCTTTGCTTCGCCTATCGCTTATTTGTTCCTGGCAACGTTTGCTGCCATTTCATTATTTATTTTCTTCTGGGGAGAATCTTATTTTTCCCGAAACATTGCTGATATTCGCCCTCTGTTTGAATGGATGCCAGTACTGCTAGTCTTTCTCACCAGCACACTAACCATGCGGTTATGGAGTGAAGAGCGAAGAACCGGCACATTGGAGCATATCCTGACTCAACCTTTACCCCTATGGCATTTTGTTGTCGGTAAATTCCTTGGTTGTTTAGTGCTCTTAGCCATTGCTTTGCTTATTACTATTCCACTACCCATTACCGTTGCACAAATGGGCGATATTGATTGGGGCCCTATATGGGCAGGCTATTTAGCCGCATTTTTGTTAGGTGCCGCTTACCTTTCTATTGGCCTGTTTGTTTCAGCCCGTAGCGACAATCAAATTGTCAGCCTGATTTGCGCGGTTGGTTTATCTGGTTTGTTTTACCTGGTTGGTACAACCACCATTACTGACTTCTTTGGTAACCAAGCTGGAGAATGGTTTAGGCTATTTGGTACTGGTGCACGCTTTGATTCAATTACCCGTGGGGTCATTGATATCAGAGATCTGTATTACTACATCAGTATCATCATTGTTTTTCTTTCCCTTAATATCTTCACTCTGGAAAGAGAACGCTGGGCTGAACACACTTCCACGCCTAGACACAAAGCCTGGAAAGCCGTGACAGCACTCGCCATCATCAATGTGATCGGTGTTAACTTGTGGCTTGGCCAGGTCACCTCCCTACGTCTAGATACAACAGAAGGTAAACAATATTCAATTTCTGATGCCACCCGGGAGTATTTGGGCCAAATTCAAGAGCCCATGCTGATACGTGGTTATTTCAGTAGTAAAACTCACCCGTTATTAGCGCCATTGGTACCACAAATAAAAGATCTTATTCGTGAGTACGAAATTGCCAGCCGAGGCAAAGTCCGTGTCGATTTCATGGACCCAGTGGTAAAACTGGAATTGGAAGAAGAAGCCAACCAGCGGTACGGCATTAGGCCTATCCCCCTGCAAGTAGCTGATCGTTATCAGTCGGCTATTGTGAATTCCTATTTCCATATTCTTATCAGCTATGGCAATGAATTTGAAGTTCTCGATTTCCAGGACTTAATTGAAACCAAGGCCCAGGGAGATCATGACTTTCAAATCAAACTCAGAAACCCTGAGTATGATCTGACCCGTAATATTAAGAAGGTATTAAACAGCTACCGCAGTGGCGGCAATTTGTTTGATACCGTCAAGGGAGACCTTACCTTTAATGCCTACATTTCTCAGGATGCCCTGCTGTCAGAAGACCTTATCGCCCATAAGAAAGAAGTAGTTGAAGTAGCCAATGAAATAGCTGCAGATTCTGAAGGTCGACTCAAAATTAATATCATCGATCCTTATGCAGGCAATAGCTCCGTCGCCAAAAAGTTATCCAAAGAATACGGCTTAAGCCCTCTATCAACCAGCCGGTATGGCGGTGATTTCTTCTATTTCCATCTTATTTTGGAAAGAGAAGACATGGCGATACAAATCCCCTTGGAAGATAAAACCAAGCTCAGTTTTGAACGAAATCTGAAAGCCGGGATAAAACGTTTTGGTAAGGGCTTTATTAAAACGATTGGTTTTGTAAGCCCAGTAGATGACCCTAAATTACAGCAAATTGGTATCTCTGTACCTCAGTTTAACCAGTTAGCTGAATTTCTTGGCACCGACCTGAACATTATTGACGAAGACCTCAGTGATGGCAGTGTTTCCGGTGAAGTAGATATCCTGGTGGTCGCAGCACCTAATGGCATGGGAGCGAAAGAAGTTTTTGCCATTGATCAGTTTGTTATGAAAGGTGGTTCCGTTGTCACCATGGCCTCACCTTACACCATGACATTGGGACAAGGTGGGCTCGGTCTGGCGCAGCTAGAAGGTGAATTCAAAGACTGGCTCCGATACCAAGGCCTAGATATGGAGCATAAACTGGTTTTGGATATGCAAAATAAAGCATTCCCACTTCCTGTTATGCGTAACTCAGGCGGTCATCGAGTCCAGGAAGTTCGAATGATTGAATACCCCTACTTCTCAGATATTCGAAGTAATGGTTTTAATCAGGAAAATGCCATTACGGCGAACCTGTCTCAAGTCACTATGGCCTGGAGTTCACCCATTACCGTTGATGCGGATAAAAACAGTGGACGTAAAGTCACTGAATTGATTCGCAGTTCCGAGAACTCTTGGATTTCAGACAATACTGAAATCATGCCTGAAATAAATGAAGAAGGTATGACTCTATTCCAGCGTGAAGGCGAATTTAGCTCTCACCTCTTAGGTGTCGTTAGTGAAGGTGTATTTACTTCCTATTTTGCAGGTAAGCCCTCACCACTTCTTACTGATGAAGATGAAAAGAAAGGAAGTGAGGCTAAGGGACGCCTTAGCACTGAGGAAATTATTGCTGAGAGAAATGGCACTAAAGTCAGTGACTCTAATAGCCCTGCTGACGATCAAGCAAAAGAAGAGCCTGAAACAGCAGTAGAAACCATTGATTCCAGCGTGATACAAAAATCACCTGCGTCCTCACGGATAGTGCTGTTTAGCTCTAATGACTTCCTAAGAGATCAAACTCTGACCATTGCTAATTCAGCAGTAGGCAGTGAATACTTAGGCAGCCTAGAGTTGATTGCCAATGCGGTAGATTGGACATTAGAAGAGTCCGGACTACTCAGTATTCGCTCTCGTGGCCACTTCAATCGCACCCTGCCACCAATGGAGCATGATACCCAATTGTTCTGGGAATACTTGAACTACGGATTGGTAGCTATAGCACTGATTATTATTGCCCTGGTGCGAAGAACGCGCCAAAAATCACGCCAACAGCGCTACTTAGCGCAACTGGCCAATTAAAGGAGGAGCCCCATTATGAAAAAACTAAAATTCTGGCTCACTGGCCTTTTATTTGCGCAACTTCTTCTCGCTGTTGCTTTACTGTTTATCAATCAGTGGGAAGAACAAAAAAATAAACCCAAGCCGATACTTGCTCTAGACTGGAAGAGTGTCGACAAACTCATTATTGAAGATAATGACAGCGATGTTGTCCTAACCAAATCTGAAGACAGTTGGGTACTTTCACAAGCTCAGCTACCGATCAAACAGGATGACATACAAGAACTGCTTAGAAGTCTAAAAATGCTACAAACAAGCTGGCCTGTGGCCACTTTAAAAAGTAGTCACAAGCGGTTTGAAGTTGTAGAAGACAAGTTTGTTCGGCGCATACAGATCTTTAGTAAAGACAAGCTTATAGAAGAGCTATTTTTTGGCAGCTCTCCCGGCCTTCGTCAATCCCACGTTCGCCGTGTAGGTGATGATGCCATCTACAGTGTCGACCTTGATACATTAGACATTAATGCCAATGCTGAAATGTGGATAGATACTTCTTTCCTCGCTACTGGTAGCGATATTAGCTTAATTAAAGGGCCAGATTACAGCCTGAAAAGACCAGGAGCGAGCTGGGAGTTTAATCACTCAGGTCCTTCTATCTTCCTTGGCAGCAGCAAATACGGCAAGCTAGATCAAGCTAAGGTGGAAGCATTTACCACTTTTTTATCTAATCTAGAAATTCTAAGTGTTGCTCAATATAAACCGGTACTGACCTCGGATGACACGACAAAGGTAAAACTGGAAATCACCGATGAAAAAGGTAGTTGGACTTACCTCTTTGTCAACGTTGGCGATGCCTATTTTGTCAGCAGAAATGACCAAAGTGATATGTTTATCTTGGAGAAGGAAGTCTATGAAAGTATTGCCAATGTGACGCAAGCTGACCTTGTCGTAGACAAGCCTAAAACCAATGAAAGTGCTGATGTAGAAGCTGTATCAAGTAGTGAAGAATAAACTGTCTACTTAACCTTCTATTTACGCTATAATTTAAAAAGCCCGATAACATAGTTACCGGGCTTTTTTTCTCTCTGTTTTCAGCAGTTTTTGTTGGATAAATACCTCTTAAGAATAGATGCTCAAAAGTTCTTACCCAAAAAAAGTTGTTTAAAATTTGCTGTCGTTACTTCTGATACTTCTTCAAACGAAATGCCTTTAATCTCTGCCACAGCTTTTGCTACTTCAACAACATATTGTGGTTCATTCTGCTTGCCACGATGGGGAACTGGGGCAAGCCACGGGGCATCAGTTTCCACTAACATCCGTTCAAGGGGTACGTTCTTAACAACCTCCCTTAATGTGCTGGCATTACGAAATGTGATAATTCCTGAAAAAGAGATATAAAAATTCATATCTATCGCAGCACTAGCCATTTCCCAAGATTCAGTAAAACAATGAAGTACGCCAGCATTCTTTGTATCTGCATGGCCACGCATAATAGATAGTGTTTCTTCTTTCGCTTCACGAGTATGGATAATAACGGGTTTTTCTAACTCACTGGCAGCCTTCAAATGCCGAATAAAACTTTCTTGCTGCCATTCTGATGAATCGCTATCGTAATAATTGTCCAGCCCTGTTTCACCAATGGCAACAACACTGTCGTGACTACCCAGCTCAATCAGTTCTGAAATTTCAGGTATTGGCGGACGCCTTTCTTGTAAAGGGTGCACACCAACTGAGACGTTTACATTCTCATATTCACTCGCTAGAGCAATTAGTTTTTTTGATGAGGAAAGATCTACACCAACACTAAGAAAATGTCCCACGCCACGCTCTCGTGCAGCTTGCAATAGACTAGAAAGGTCACTTTGATACTTAGCTAAATCAAGATGGTCTAGATGACAATGGGAATCCACCAACACAGTAGGGTATTCCTTATATAACAGAGAGATTAAATCAGATTTAAAAGATGGCCTACATAGTATTAGTAGGGCTATCAGACTCCATCATACCCGCAAGGTATGTCTCAAACTTGCCTTGAATATCTGAATGTTTCTCATTGAGTTGAATACCAATGCCCTCTCTTCGACTACCACCCATTCCTTTTGGGGTAATCCAAATAACTTTACCTGTCAGGGGAATACGCTCTGGTTCTTCAATCAAATCCAAAAGCAAAAAAACTTCATCGCCCAATACGTAATTTTTACGAGTAGCAATGAATAATCCGCCATTTTGAACAAAGGGCATATACGCAGCATAAAGTGCTTGAGGATCTTTAATCGAAAGATTCAGAATCCCGTTTCGAACACCACCACCAAACGCATCCATCTCAATAAGTTACCCTATATAATTTTGACAAGTTTACTATAGCTACATCCTTGTCATCTACTATCAAGCAGCCTTGCCTTAAAAAAATAACTGTTAGAACTACAAACTGAAGTAATCAGACTTTATCGTTCAATTTAGACATTACCTTTTAAAAAGCTGTTGCCAATTAATCAGTAATTCTTCCCAAAGCAATTGCAAGTTCGGGTTTGCAGTGCTCTGCATTTGTCGTTTCGCTTGCATCAACGTATCCATATAGCGGAACACTAAACGCTTTGATATCCCTTTCCTACCAGACTTAATCATCAATGCCAGGTGACTATACAACCAATCCACCATCATAGGGGAATCATTTTTCTGGCAAGCTTCAGCCACAGTTAGTGCTGAGATACGATGTTCAGACAAATCATTCATCAACCCATCAAACTTTTGCCGACGTTCTAGCAAATCAGTCTCCAGCAACTGTAGAGCTAATAACGGACAACCATTTGAATAATGTAATAACTGTTCTATATCTTCATTCTGCCCCGCCACTTGGGCTAACCAGGGACGAACTGTAGAAATTGATGGCACCGGGAATTTTACCATACGACAACGACTTCTTATGGTAGCTGAAAGACGAGAAGGCTCATTACAAACCAATATTAAAAGTGTTTTAGGGCCCGGCTCTTCCAAACTTTTTAATAATGCGTTTGAAGCATTGATATTCATTGACTCGGCGGGGGAGATAATAATCACCTTCCAACCACCTTGCTGGGATGTTTTTGCCACAAACTCTCCAAGCTGCCGAATCAAATCTATTTTAATCGATTTACCTTCTTCTTCTGGCTCTATTTTAAAATTATCCGGATGACCACCTGACATAACCAAGTGACAAGACTTACATTGACCACACGAGTATCCCCCAACAGGGGCATGGCACAATAATCTTTGGGCCAAAGACAAGGCAAACTGATACTTCCCTATATATTTAGACCCGGTAAGCAGTAGTGCATGTGGCAATCGCTGTTGTTCAATCTGCAACGCTAGTTGTTGCCACTGGTCTTGCTGCCATGGGTAATGCATAGCCACAGACTGCTGTACTGATTTAGTGGCTGGTTTACTCATTACAGCTGGCTTCCATAAACTGGTTAAGTTGTTCACCTAAATCTAACTGTACTTGTGCAAGTGCTTGAGATGCATCAACAACTCTATATTGCATGGGTATTTTTTTTGCTCTTGATAGGTAACACTCCCTAACCTGTTCGAAAAAATCCAATTTTTCCTGCTCAAATCGATCCGGCTGACTACGTTTACTTGCTCTCTCAAGGCCTTGGGCAACGGGGGCGTCAAGAATCAGTGTTAAATCAGGGCGTAGTTGTTCCTGTACGAGGTTCTCCAACAGTGCAATTTTTTCCATAGCAACACCTCGGCCACCTCCTTGGTAGGCATAAGTTGCATCGGTAAAGCGATCACACAATACCCATTGTCCACGCTCCAAAGCGGGCACGATAACTTCCGCTAAATGCTGAGCTCGGGCAGCAAACATCAATAAAAGCTCAGTATTTTCATTAACAGCTTCATCCCTTGAGCTCAGCAGCAATTCACGGATATCCTCCGCTAAGGGTGTCCCTCCGGGCTCACGAGTTGTTATATGATCGATGCCCTGCCGCTCTAACCAGGATTGAATAAAGGCCATATTGGTGGTTTTACCCACACCCTCTACGCCTTCAACCGTAATAAACTTACCTGGCTTAGCTGTCATAATATTTATGAATCCCACAGATTTCTTTTACACGTTTTATTTACAAGCTTTCTTTACGGACTGACGTTTTTAATTGCTTTCACTTAACACTAGGGCTAGAACGATAATTTGAACGACGCTTTAATTGGTAACGCTTTACTGCCTGTGAATGCTCTTTCAATGTGGCAGAGAAGTAATGGCTACCATCACCTTTTGCCACAAAATATAACGCACTTCCTTCCGCGGGATGAAGAGCAGCATGTATCGCTTCTCGCCCAGGCATCGCTATAGGCGTAGGCGGCAACCCCTTAATCAGATAAGTATTGTAATCTGTTGGCTGTTTTAAATGGCGCCGAGTTATATTACCTTTATATTGATCCCCTAGCCCATAAATAACCGTTGGATCGGTTTGTAATCGCATACCTTTTTCTAAACGCCTGACAAATACACCCGCTATCTGTGCTCTTTCTGAACCAACCCCGGTTTCTTTTTCCACAATAGAAGCCAAAATTAGAGCTTCATAAGGTGCTGTAAAAGGCAAACCGACGCCTTTATTTTCCCACTCGTCATTAAGCACTTCGCGCATACGCTCATGAGCCTGCAGCAAGATATCTCGATCACTTTCTCCACTACTGTAAAGGTAAGTATCTGGAAAGAACCAACCCTCGGGATGGGCAATATCAAGGCCTAACTCTTTTAATATCACCTCTTCAGTCAAATCTGACAACGTCTTATCCAACTTTGGCTGAAGTGCCAACAATGCTAACCACTCTTTAAAACTTAGCCCCTCTGGAAAAGTCAGCTGGTATTGAATTACCTGCCCAGAATTCAGCAAATCCAAAAGTTGCCTGGGAGTTAAACCAACACTAAGGTTATATTCACCCACTTTAATGGCGGTTTTTTCCGTAAACCGCCCATAAAATGTTAACAACTGCGGTAACTCAAGTATTCCAGCCTCAGCAAGCTGCCTAGAGATACGAGTTAAATTAGCACCAGCGGGTACTTCTACCTGCTCAGAAGACACCAAGGAAAGCGGTGTATCCAAATAGTGATTAAGCGCTTTATTCCCCAGATATAAACCCACACCAACAATAACAACGAGAAGCAGGCATCGTTTTAGTACTCTCAATACAACCGATTGCAACATAACCTTCAATGCCTTATTCAGTGCTATTCATATAAGCAGGCAGCGATTTATATAAAGCTGCTTGTAAGGCTAATGTCTGTTGCCCTAAAGGCCAGCTAGATTGATTTGCTAATGCTGGGTTTTCTGGGACTAAGTTTTCTAATGACAGAACAGGCCAAATACCATTCACTGAATTACAAATAAAAACCTCATCGGCAGATAACAAATCATCCAATGAACAGATTGTTTCTTCTATTTTAGATAAAGAACCAGACGAAGCGTTACACAACTCTTCCATAATATATTGACGCATCACCCCTGCCACACCGCATTGATCAAGCTTGGGGGTAAACCATGATCCATCACGATAGAAAAAAAGATTGCCACTAACGGCTTCTATCGCATTTCCCTGTTGATCCAACATCAGCCCTTCTTGATATTCATCATCCCATTCACTTCGAGCAATGACTTGATCCAAGCGATTGAGATGTTTAATCCCTGCTAGTTGAGGAGAAGAGGCTAATCGATGCTGACACAGTTTTAAGGTAACACCATATCGTTGATAATTATTTGGGTAATCTGGCAATGGAAACCACTGAAATAAATAGTTAGGGCTTGTATCTGACAGACGATAACCCCTACTTCCACTGCCAGCTGTAATCATAATTTTAACAATGCCGTTATCAGGGCAATTCGCTATTAGCTGATCCAGATAACCCTGGAGTAAATGATCATCCAAGCTGATAGATAAGCTGTTTGCACCTTTCCTTAGCCGTAAATGGTGGTAATCCCATAGGGGCATCTGCGTATCGCTCAGACGAACCGTTTCAAATAAACCATGCCCATAGCATAACCCCCGATCCGAAACAGAAATTAGGTTGATTGATTCTCCATTTAAAAAGCAAATGGGGAGTTGGTTTTGGGGCATTTTGGGGCCAGCCTAGTTATTGGTCTGATATTGACCATGACCTGGAATTAAACCAAATCTAGAGAATAAATTCAGGCACAAAAAAGGCCACTCGATAGAGCAGCCTCTCATGTTCAGCAAGCTAAGCTCAAAAGCTCAAGCTCAGCAACCTAGAGCTATTAGCCAAGGTTAGCATTGATGTAATCAATCGCGTTCTGAACAGTAGCGATTTTTTCCGCTTCTTCATCAGGAATTTCAGTATCGAATTCCTCTTCCAAAGCCATAATCAATTCTACTGTATCCAGGGAATCAGCACCCAGATCTTCCACGAAAGAAGACGCTGGTTTAACGTCATCTTCTTTAACACCTAGTTGTTCAGCAACCATTTTAGCTACGCGTTCTTCGATGCTGCTCATGATATGTATTCTCTCCTGTTTCTTAGAAAGTATCCTGCTGCCCGGCTAATACAGCTCACCCCACAACAAAAATTCTTATTATTGACCTAACGTCAGGCCGGCATTTTACCCCGAAATAACACAGGGTGTAACCGCTTTCGTTAAAATCATTATTTATTAATAAAATTCAATGAGTTAAATAACTATTTAACCCATTACGACATATACATGCCGCCATTTACGTGGATATTCTCGCCTGTAATGTACGCTCCACTATCGCTGGCAAGAAAATCTACTACAGCCGCAATCTCTTCGGGTTCACCCAATCGCTTTAACGGCACTTGAGACAAAATCGCCTCACGGTTTGCATCAGGTAGTTCTTTGGTCATGTCCGTATCGATAAAACCTGGCGATACGGCATTCACAGTAATATTACGCGGCCCCAACTCTTTTGCCAGAGAACGGGTAAACCCACCCACACCAGCTTTTGTTGCACAGTAATTAGTCTGACCAGCATTTCCCATGGCACCAACTACAGAACTGATATTGATAATGCGCCCCCAACGAGCTTTTGTCATACCACGCAGGCAGGCCTTAGATAAGCGATAGATGGAATTAAGATTGGTATCAATCACATCAAACCATTCATCATCTTTCATACGCATCAGAATATTGTCTTTGGTAATACCGGCATTGTTCACTAACACCAAAGGTGCACCGTATTCTTCCTGGATAGCTTCCATAAGCGCATCAATAGATTCTTGGCTGGCTACGTTCAGAACCATGCCCTTTCCTGTAATGCCTTTCTCTGCAAATCGTGCAGAAATTTTCTCAGCACCGCCTTCTGAAGTCGCTGTGGCAATGACAGTTGCGCCCTTAGCACCTAAACTGTCAGCAATTGCAGCACCAATACCTCTGCTGGCGCCTGTGACTAGAACCACCTTATCCTGTATGCTCATACTTATCTCCTAATATTCCTAATATTCCTAATATTCTTATTGCATTGAGGGTGAGGTTAGACTTCAGCCAATGCTTTTTCCAAACTCGCTGGGTCTTCGGTAGCAAATGCTTCCAAAGAACGCTCAATTCGTTTGCATAAACCACTTAAAACTTTACCCGCACCACATTCAACCACTGAATCAATACCGTTAGCTGTCAGTGTATTTACACAATCAACCCACAATACTGGGCTGCAGATCTGATCAATCATCAATTGCTTGATTTTTTCTGGGTCAGATTCTGTTTGTGCATGAACATTGTGTACAACCAATGTTTCTGGTGCTGAAAATTCTGTTGCCATTATTTCTTCAGCCAGCCGATCGGCAGCAGGCTTCATTAAGTTCGTATGGAAAGGCGCACTTACGGGTAACGGTAGTGCGCGTTTAGCTCCAGCCTCTTTACAGCCTACAATCGCACGCTCTACAGCTTCAGCATTACCCGCGATAACAACTTGTCCAGGAGAATTGAAATTCACTGCAGCGACTTCTTGCCCCTGGCAAGCATCAGTACAGATGGTCTTAATCACTTCGTCGTCCAGGCCAATAATGGCCGCCATCGCACCCTCTCCTTTAGGTACAGCCTCTTGCATGTAGGCACCACGGTTGCGAACCAAACGGACAGCATCTTGAAAAGCAACAACACCAGCACATACCAGTGCAGACCACTCACCCAAGCTATGCCCTGCCATTAACGAAGGCTGAACACCGCCCTTTTGCTGCCATAGTCTCCATACAGCAACACTGGCTGTTAACAGCAGAGGCTGTGTACGCTCAGTAAGCGTAATATCTTCCTGGGTACCGTTCTGCACCAAGTCCCAAAGGTCATAGCCCAAAACTTCTGACGCTTCAGCAAAGGTCTGTTCGATAATAGGGTTTGCTTCCGATAGTTCGGAAAGCATACCGATCTTCTGTGAACCCTGACCAGGGAATACAAAAGCTAGCGTTTTTTTCACGTTGGGTTTGTCCACAAATAATGTCTCCACCAGTTACTTCTTCATCAATGACTAAAAGTTAAATCAACCTAACTTTTTACTTGATAACTTATCTACTATTATTGGTTTTATTTAACAGGCGCTCTTCAATCAGCGTAGGCAAATCACGATGGGCTTCATTCACGGCGACACTTAAAGCCCGGGAAAACCCCTCAACAGAAGCTCCTCCATGGCTCTTAACCACAACCCCTCGAAGACCCAACAAACAAGCGCCGTTGTACACAGCGGGATCAAGCCTCCGCTGTAATGAGTTCAACGCTGGCCCAGCCAACAAACCTGCCACCTTAGAACGCAAATTCTGAGATAAAGCTTCTTTTAAAAACCCTGAAAGCATCGTGGCCACACCTTCACTGGTTTTAAGTGCCACATTGCCGCTAAAACCATCACATACAACAATATCAGCTACACCTTTAAACAGGTCATCACCTTCGACAAAGCCGATATAGTCAATTTCAGGGTCTGCACTCAATAACTCTGCTGCATCAAGAATTTCCTGACGCCCTTTGATTTCCTCAACACCTATATTTAACAAACCAACGGATGGTTTCTTTCCCCCAATAGAGGAAGCCATCAGAGCCAGTGACGCCATCATGCCAAATTGATAAAGCTGTTCCGCGGAACACTCTATATTGGCCCCTAGATCGAGCAAGTGGGTGTATCCCTTTGATGTGGGCACTTTGGTACAAATTGCCGGACGTGTAATACCGGTCAACGTTTTTAGCTGCAATAAAGACATGGCAACCAACGCACCAGTGTTTCCAGCACTAATACAAGCGTTGGCCTGGCCATCAGCAACTAATTTTAGTGCTTGCCACAAGGAAGAATCACGTTTGTTTCGAACAGCAGAGGACGGCTTCTCATCCATTGCAACAGATTCACTGCAATGATGAATTTGATATTGATCCGAGGGGATATCACCAATATTGGTTAAATACGGACGTATTTCATTTTCGTCGCCAAACAAAACTACTCTTAGGAAAGAGTATTGGCGTAAAATATCGAGGGTCGCGGGAACCGTGATGCGGGGACCAAAATCCCCGCCCATGGTGTCAATGGCAAGACATAGAGAGTCGGCCAAAGATAAATACTATCAGCCGTGAAAGACGCTAGTCTTAATCACTGATAGCCTTCTGTATAAATTAGTCTTCAGCACTATCAACAACTTTCTTGCCGCGGTAGAAACCCTCAGCAGAAACGTGATGACGATGATGCTTTTCACCGCTTACTGGATCAGTCGATAAAGTTGGTCCAGTCAAAGCATCGTGTGAACGACGCATGCCACGTCTTGAACGGGTTTTACGGCTCTTTTGTACGGCCATGGTGCTACTCCTGATAAAACATTCTGTTAATTGCCAGAGCTTACTTATATTGCAAGTAACGTATTGCAAAAAGTAAAGCTACTGCTTTTTAAGTTGTTCCAAAATACTAAAGGGATTATCTATGCCTTCGTCTTTATTTAAGCTCTCGTCTTCTATAGTTTCTATAGGTGCAGGGCTTAAAACAATACTGCATTGATCTTCTGGATGATAGGTTACAAATGGCAATGCCAATAGAAACTCATCCTCAACCAAAGCGGCAATATCTCCCGTTTCTTCTTCCACCACCCAAGGATCTAAGTCTTTGGGTAGTGATTTTGCCTCATCCTCAGACCAGACAATACCTAATTCCGTATCTATCGCTAGAGGGAGCGTTATTGGCTCCAAACAGCGCTGGCAGGCAATAAGCACTGTGGTTGATGCAATAATATGCACAACCTTGCGACCCTGATCAGCAACATCAAATATCAACTCAGCCTCAATTGGCTCGCTGATTTCAATGACGGCATCGGCAAATCTGACGCACAACTTACGGTCAATATTTCCCGTCAGAGTCACACCCTGATTCACCAAGCGCCGAGGCTCTACAAGCTGCGGCAAATTGCTTCTCTGTGGGGGTGTCAACATAGGCGCGCAATAATAGTGATACCACCTTGATCTGTCAAAGAAAACTTCCCGAAAAACATGGCTTTCAGCCGTATTTCACCCTATTGTCGCTCTCTACCCGCATGTTATCCATTAAAGTAGGTCCAATTGACAATTAAACGATACCTTTACAGACAAGATATGAAGCATCTAAAAAGCTATAAAAACTGTATATAATGGCCTTCTAATCGCACTCTTACATGTCCGAAACAGTAGTTTCAAAATAAGTAGTTTCAAAATAAATAACTTCGAAATGGTAGCATCACCAACAAAACAGCGACTTTAATTGCAAACCAATAAAATTCTATGGCCAACCTGATTCTCGCCTCTTCCTCCCAATACCGACGCAAACTATTATCCAGGCTACAACTTCCGTTCGAGTCCCATTCACCTGACATTGATGAATCACCCAAATCCGGCGAATCGCCTGAAGACATGGTCAAACGGTTATCTGAAGAAAAAGCCAGAGCTTTAGCCAGCCAATATAACCATCATTTCATTATTGGCTCAGATCAAGTAGCTGTTCTCGGCGCTAATGTACTCACTAAACCTGGTGGATTTGATGCCGCCTTTGAACAACTAAAATCTCAGTCTGGCAAAAGAGTCCTATTTTTAACCGGGCTCGCCCTACTAAATACCAACACCAATGTTATCCAAGTCGACATGGTCACAACCGAGGTTGCTTTTCGCCAAATAACAAATCAAGAAATTACCGACTACTTACTTCAAGATGAACCCTATGACTGCGCTGGAAGCTTCAAAAGTGAGGGGCTCGGCATCACTTTATTTGAAGGTATATATGGAACAGATCCCACCGCTTTGGTCGGGCTTCCACTCATTAGACTTGGCGAAATGCTCAGAAACTTCTATAAATAAAAATCAATAAATTACTTTAAGTTATATATTTAATATATTGTTTTAATTATATTTTTAATTTCTAAAAAATCATCTATACAAGCTAATGGCTGATACTTCTTCAAGCGATCTGCCGAATGAGCTCCATAGCTAACAGCAATGCGCGGTGTTCCTGCATTAACCGCCATTTCCATATCAAATTCCGTATCACCGATCATTAGTGCATCTTTTGCTGACACACCAAAGTCATCAAGTAACTCATGAATCATTAGTGGGTTCGGCTTCCCTGCTGTTTCATCTGCGCATCGGCTACCATGAAAAAAATTATTCAATTTTCTAGCTTCAAAAACCCTATTCAATCCCCTGCGGCTTTTCCCTGTAGCAACGGTCAGCAAATAGCCTTCATCCTTTAGGGCTTCTAGGGTCTCCTGTACACCCTCAAAAAAAGGAGACGGGTCAGTATCGTGCTGAACAAAATGTCTAGAATAGCTATCACGCATAGCAAGTATCTGGTCCATATGAATCCCCGGGAACAATCGCTCGAGGGCATCAACCAAACCTAAACCGACAATTTCTCGTGCCTCATGCTCTGGAGGTGGAGGCAATCCAATTTCTTCCGCAGCACAGCGTATACAAAGCGCAATACGGGAAAGGGAATCACACAAGGTGCCATCCCAATCAAAAATCAATAATTTTGCCAATGTTCGATACTCCAAATATTAAGCTTAAGCAATCAAATCGATGTAAGTTAATTGATACTCAATCTAATCTGGTTAAAAAATGACTTAGCTCTTCTGGAAGGGGCGCTTCTACAGAAATTTTGTTGCCCTCTGGTGAACGAAATTTCAGCTTTGCCGCATGAAGGAACATACGTTTCAAACCAAGATGCTTCATCTGCCTGTTATATTCATCATCACCATACTTCTCATCCCCCGCCAGAGGACAGCCCGCATGTTGAGTATGCACCCTTATCTGGTGAGTTCGCCCCGTTTCCAGTGTTACTTCCAAAAGAGTCGCCTTATCGAAACGCTGCAATATGGCAAAATGCGTGACTGCGGGCTTCCCTTCGGGGTTCACCCTAACAATACGCTCTCCTGATTTTAATTCGTTGCGAAGTAATGGAACGTTAATCTTCTTCATGCCCTTAGGCCAACGGCCACTGGCCAGGGCCTGATAAACCTTACCGACACGACGTCCGCGCATTTCATCTTGCAAAAAACGAAGGGCTGAACGCTTTTTGGCCACAATCAAGCAACCGGATGTTTCTCGATCTAAACGATGAACCAACTCTAAAAAGCTTTGCTTTGGCCGAGTTGCCCTCAACGCCTCTATTAAACCAAGATTAACACCACTGCCCCCATGCACTGCCAACCCAACAGGCTTGTTAATCACTAACAGCAAAGGATCTTCATAGATAATGCTCTGCTCCAGTAACTCCTGCAATTTAAGACCAGGTGCCGCAGGAGCCTCCCTCTCCGCCACTCGTACAGGAGGGATTCGCACCCTATCTCCAGGGGCCAATTTGTATTCCGGCTTCACTCTTGATTTGTTTACCCTCACCTCTCCCTTTCGAAGAATCCTGTAAATACGAGACTTGGGGACACCTTTCAGTTTCGATAACAAAAAATTATCAACTCGCTGCCCAGCCTGGTCATCAGTGATATCTACAAACTTCACAGTCACTGCTTTTGATTGCAGAGACTGTGATTGCAGAGACTGTGATTGCGGAGACTTTGGTTGCAGAGGCTTTGATTTCAAGGACTTCGCCTTTGAAGGTTTTGTCTGAGAAGGTCTTTCCGGGGTATTTTTCATTAGAAATGTCATATCAAGAGCAGAAAACATTCTACCAGCTATCCTTTCCCCAAACATCTCCCCAAACCTGTCTTCATAAACACATTCAAACCATTACCAGCCCAATTCCATGGATAGTGAGACAGACCGGGGCTATTGCTATAACTATACGTATTATTATGGATTTCTAAGGCCGGTCGAAATGAAAAAAAACCTCCGATAATCATAGAATTAAATGCATCTTTCGATATTTTTAAATTGAAGGCCTTGACAATACCTGATATATTCCTTGCCCGTTGTGTTTAGCCCATGCCAGGTATGCAATAACCGTATCCGGCTATAGGATTTCATTGAGCACACATGCTACAGACTTGGGCACATATGAACACCAAGCAAGCATGTTGATAAGGCTTCATGAGCTAAACAAACAGAATAAGTAAAACGAAAATGTGAATACCTTTAATTGAATATATTGCGATAGCTGCCCAAAAAAGAAAAACGAGCAGCTGTCATAGAGAAAAACCGCGCTAAAGGCGCAGAAGTTACCGCACACAGATTGAACAAATGTTCTGAGTAAGGCGGCAGTAAACGAACTCAAAAACAAGTTGTATCAGGCACCAAGAAACTGTGTATAAGATATGCTTAAAGCATGTGGCTATACATACAACAAGGCAGCCTCAAAAGAGGAACCATCTTAAGAAAACCATCTTAAGTGAAACAGCCTTGACAGGGAAAACCCGTAATAGAATCCAACCCTGATAGAACGACATATGACAACTTGTTTAAAGCTGCCAAGAACAAAGCAAAGTATTAGCAACAAAACATCAGATTGATAACTTACAAGGTAATACCTGGAAAGCTCAGTGACTGATAACGGAAAATATAGGAATATCATAAGGTTAAAAAGCCTTCACCACATAGCTTAAACAAGCTTTTGGCCCCTATTTGTCCGGTTTTTGTGCGCTATATTGCCATACGCTGTTCATCGCTCCTGCGATACTTCTGCTGTCTGCTTCGCAAATGACAGTAGGACAACATAATGAAACGCATGCTAATCAACGCCACCCAACCAGAAGAACTTCGGGTGGCCCTTGTCGACGGCCAACGCCTATACGACCTGGATCTGGAAAACCGCACAAGAGAACAACGCAAAGCCAATATCTACAAAGGTAAAATTACCCGTGTGGAACCAAGTCTCGAAGCAGCCTTCGTCGACTATGGTGCAGATCGCCACGGCTTTTTGCCTCTAAAAGAAATCTCACGTGAGTACTTTTCTAAGAAACCGAATGAAATCGATGGCCGCATCAAAATACAAGATGTTATCCGCGAAGGCCTGGAAGTTGTGGTTCAAGTTGAAAAAGAAGAGCGAGGCAATAAAGGCGCAGCCCTGACAACATTTGTTAGTCTCGCAGGCCGCTATTTAGTACTTATGCCCAACAACCCCCGTGCAGGTGGAATATCCCGCCGTATTGAGGGTGACGAAAGAAATGAGCTGAGAGAAGCAATACGAGACCTCAAAACACCGAATGGTATGGGTGTTATTGTTCGTACAGCAGGTATTGGCCGCTCTTCAGAAGAGCTTCAGTGGGATTTAGATTATCTACACCAGCTTTGGACGACGATTCAAGATGAATCAAACAAGGCCAAAGCACCCCACTTTTTATTCCAAGAAAGCAATGTCATTATCAGAGCGATACGTGATTATCTTCGCCAAGATGTTGGAGAAGTCATCATTGATAATCGTGAAGCCTATGACCTGGCTTCTGCCTTTATTCAACAAGTTATGCCCAACTTCCAAAATCGGGTGAAGTTTTACGAAGATGACATTCCACTTTTCAACCGCTACCAAATTGAAAATCAAATCGAAACCGCCTTTGAGCGAGAAGTAAAACTCCCTTCTGGCGGCTCTATTGTTATCGATGTTACTGAAGCTTTAATCTCCATTGATATCAACTCCGCTCGTGCTACCCGCGGTGGTGATATTGAGGAAACGGCGCTTCGCACTAACTTGGAAGCAGCAGATGAAGTTGCTCGCCAGCTACGCCTTCGTGATATGGGTGGCCTAGTCGTTATCGACTTTATCGATATGAACGCTACCAGAAATCAGCGGGAAGTAGAAAACCGCATGCGCGATGCACTTGAAATTGATCGCGCCCGGGTTCAAGTCGGTCGTATTTCCCGTTTTGGCCTGCTGGAAATGTCCCGCCAGCGACTGCGCCCTTCATTGGGAGAAACCACATCCAAGGTCTGCCCTCGCTGTGTTGGCCAAGGCACTATTCGTGGTACTCGTTCCCTGGCACTGTCTATTCTTCGACTGGTTGAAGAAGAAGCTCAATTAGAATACAGCTC
>JAJFKD010000163.1 GCA_021773405.1 Porticoccus sp. | reverse complement strand
ATGCACGTTTTGCACTTAATGCGGCCAATGCTCGTTGGGGCAGCCTATATGATTCTCTCTATGGAACAGATGTTCTCCCTGAGACTGATGGAGCGGAAAAAACTGCCGGGTATAACCCAAAACGTGGTGCCAAAGCCATTGAATACGGTAGAACATTGCTTGACCAAGCCGCGCCACTAGCTAAAGGGTCTCACCATGACGCTATCCAATACACTATTGCAAATGGTCAATTGCAGGTTCGTTTAAGTGATGAATCTGAGATCGGTTTAGCAAATACTGAACAGCTTGCAGGTTATCAGGGTTCTGCAGAAAACCCGGAATCTATTTTGTTAAAAAACAATAGGTTGCATATTGAAATTCAAGTAGATCATAACAGTCAAATTGGTACTGACGACCCGGCTGGCATTAAAGATATTCTGATGGAAGCCGCACTGACCACTATCATGGATTGTGAAGATTCTGTTGCTGCTGTTGATGCTGAAGATAAAGCATTAATTTACAGCAACTGGTTAGGCCTAATGAAAGGGACTTTGGAAGAGACTTTAGAAAAAGGTGGGGAAACCATTGTTCGTAAAATGAACCCTGACCGTCAATATAATACACCAAGCGGTACTACCCTTGTTTTGCCTGGTCGTAG
Source organism: Porticoccus sp. (assembly GCA_021773405.1). Lineage (GTDB taxonomy): Bacteria > Pseudomonadota > Gammaproteobacteria > Pseudomonadales > Porticoccaceae > Porticoccus. The sequence continues at coordinate 18,185 of JAJFKD010000163.1, read as the reverse complement.
CCTGCTATTTGTTCGTAATGTAGGCCATCTGATGACAAACCCTGCCATTCTAGATGCTGAAGGTAATGAAGTACCTGAAGGTATTATGGATGCTATGTTGACCAGCCTGATTTCGATTCACGATATCAAAGGAAATGGCAAATACCGTAACAGCAAAACGGGCAGCATTTATATTGTTAAACCAAAAATGCATGGTCCAGAAGAAGTAGCGTTCACTAATGCATTGTTTGATGCTGTTGAAGATGCCCTGGGCTTAGATCGTAATACCATGAAAGTGGGCATTATGGATGAAGAGCGCCGAACCTCGGTCAATCTGAAAGAATGTATTCGTGCTGCCAGTGAGCGTGTGGTATTTATCAATACCGGTTTCCTAGATCGTACTGGTGATGAAATTCACACTAGTATGGAAGCGGGTCCATTTGCTCCAAAAGGTCAGCTGAAAACTCTGAAGTGGATTACTGCTTACGAGGACCAAAATGTTGATGTAGGTTTGGTTTGTGGTCTTAAAGGTAAGGCTCAAATTGGTAAAGGTATGTGGCCTATCCCTGAAAATATGGCGGATATGATGGAAGCTAAAATTGGTCATCCTATGGCCGGTGCTAATACTGCATGGGTTCCATCACCTACAGCGGCTACTCTCCATGCATTGCATTACCACCAAGTGGATGTCTTTGCCCGTCAGCAAGAGCTAACCACCCGTTCACCAGCTAGTGTGGATGATATTTTGACTATACCTCTGCTTGAAGGTGAGCTCAGTGCAGACGAGATTCAAAAAGAGTTGGATAACAACGCGCAGGGTATTCTCGGTTATGTTGTTCGTTGGGTAGAGCAGGGTGTTGGTTGTTCTAAAGTGCCAGACATTAATAACGTTGGCTTGATGGAAGACCGGGCAACCTTACGTATTTCCAGCCAGCACATTGCAAACTGGTTACGCCACGGTATTTGTTCTGAAGACCAAGTAATGGAAACTATGAAGCGTATGGCTGCTGTGGTAGATGGTCAAAATGCAGGTGATCCGCTTTATCGCAATATGGCACCTAACTTTGATCAAAGCGTTGCTTTTGCCGCGGCTTGTGATTTGGTATTTAAAGGTGCTGAACAGCCAAGTGGTTACACTGAGCCGTTGCTACATGCCTACCGACAAAAAGCAAAACTTCAGTAATAGCTTTAAATAGAATAGGCGTTATAGGTAAAGTCTTTGATGCCTAGCACATAAAAAACCGGAGCCGATAAAGCTCCGGTTTTTTTATATGTGCAAATGGATCATATGTATAAACGCCTTAATTCAGGGTCAACTTTCCCTTCGCTCCATAAGGCCTCAAAATCCTCGACAAGAGCTGCAGCCTCCATGGGTGTGTGAAGGGAGGCATAACCTACATACCGCTCTGGTTCCTGTTTGTAGAGAAGGCCTGCTTTATCGGTAACCATAAACTCTGAATGCAGGCAGTCTTCCTTGCTATCAAGTTTTTTGATTTGTATTCGGCTGGGTAAGCGGCGGCATAACTCATGAAATTGATTAGGGTGGTTAATGACGTGAAATAAGTCTTTCACGATGACTTTTACCTGAGCTGAAGGGTGATTGGTGGCAAAGTTATAAATTGCATCACAAAATTGGTCATTGCTATAAAGGGCTGCATCTAGGCGTTGGCTGAATATACGTATTTCTCTTTGTGCACGTTGAATTAGCTTTTCAGCATAGTCTCGAAAGGTCTCAACATCATCAATGCTGTTTCTTAATCGATCTTCATCACTTATTTCTGGCAACACAGACTGCGGTGAATGATCAATATAATTATGTAAGTCCAATCGCATGATTTTGTGAGGAATTCCAGCATCCATAAACGGTTCGCCTTCAGTGGCAAATCCAAAATTCTCATAAAAGGGGATAGCTTTGATTTGTGCATTAAGCAGCAACTGATCGATTCCCTCGGTGATGGCATACCGGATCATATGCCTCATTAATGAGGAACCCACGCCCTGATTTCGAAATTCTTTAAGTACAGCCATTCTGCCAACATGGCCATTACTTAACATTCGGGAAGTTGCCATGGCTATATCATCGGGCCCGTATGCCAGCCAATGAATAGCATTTACATCCTCATCATCGATCTCTTCACTTTTAGGGACTTGCTGTTCATCAACAAATACTTGATACCGAATCGCTGTTAAGAGCTCACTTGAAGTTTGCCAGCTGGTTCGTTCGATCTCAATGGGAAAATAATCAACAGTTTCCATAATGTTTCTCTTTGCTATAGCATTTCTCTTAACTATTTCAGAGTTACCACACGTTCACACATACAGTCATACTTGATGTTGCCGCAATATGAACTCATATTGTGTAACTACATATTTTACAAACCGCTGTCACGGAGTTTAGGCATTTGAAGCAAGTTATTCCGTATCTTTATATTTTAGCCTTTTTTTGGCCCAATTTTTTATTGGCTGATTCAATTAATGACCATCCAATAACCAAAAATGATATTGCCAATCAAACACCCATCATTATTGATCGGCAGGCTCGGTTTCACCCCATTAACTCTAGTAAAGGCATAGTGGTTTCCCAAGAAGCTGTCGCTAGCCGTGTTGGTGCCAAAATTCTTTCCGATGGTGGTAATGCAATTGATGCTGCTGTTGCCACAGGTTTTGCTCTAGCTGTCACACTACCTCAAGCGGGAAATCTGGGCGGTGGTGGTTTTATGTTGTTGTATCTTGCTGACTCCAACCAGACACTAGCTATTGATTACAGGGAAATGGCTCCTCTGGCCGTGGATAAAACATTGTTTTTAGATGGGCAAGGCAATGTTGATAACCAGCTTGCACGTTTTAGCACATTGGCTACAGGTGTACCTGGCACTGTCGCAGGCCTTATTCAGGTGTTAGAAAAGTACGGAACTATGGAGCTTAAGCAGGTCATTGCTCCCGCGATTGAATTAGCTAAAAAAGGGATTGAAGTAAGTGCTCCACTAGCATTTTCACTTAACAGAGCCAGAAACCGTCTCAAAAGTAATCGCGCATCGGCACGGTATTTTTTTAACTCTGATGGCAAAGCTCTTCAGGCCGGTGACCTTTGGCAACAAAAGGACTTAGCAAACACATTACAAACAATTTCTGATGAGGGAAAAGAAGGATTTTATAAGGGCCATATTGCAGACATGATCATCGCTGAAATCAAGCGTGGCAATGGTGTTATGACACACGAAGATTTAGCCAATTATCATGTCGTTGAAAGAGAACCTATTATTGGGACTTATAGAGGTTATACCATTGCCTCAATGCCTCCACCTTCATCTGGTGGCATTCACTTAATACAGATGTTGAACATTCTCGAAGGTTGGGATTTAAAAAAACTGGGGCATAACAGTAGTGCTTATTTACACCGTCTGATAGAAACTATGCGGCGAGCATACGCCGATCGGAGCCAACATTTGGGTGATCCAGATTTCTTTCCTGTACCCGTATCGATGCTGACAGATAAAATTTATGCAGCAAAACTTCGAGGTGAAATTGATACCAAAAAATCATCTGCTTCTTCTCAAATAAGACCTGAAATCATACTTCCCAAAGAAAGCCCTCAAACGACCCATTTTTCCGTATGGGATTCAGCCGGTAATGTGGTTAGTAATACCTATACGCTCAATTTTTCCTATGGCAATGGTATTTCAGTTGATGGTGCAGGTTTTTTACTCAACAATGAAATGGATGATTTTTCTGCAAAGCCCGGTGTCCCAAATGCGTATGGCTTAATTGGTGACGAAGCTAATGCCATAGAACCCCGTAAACGTCCTTTGTCTTCAATGACACCAACGATTGTTTTCAAAACTAAAACGGAAGGTAATGGTTTAAATGAAAAGCGACCTGTGATGGCAACTGGAAGCCCTGGAGGTAGCACAATTATCACTGTTGTCCTTCAAAATATTCTTAATCATCTTGAGTTTGGGATGAACATTGCTGAGGCTACAGCTGCACCGCGCATACATCATCAGTGGCTACCTGATGAAGTTTATGTCGAGCCTGGTATTAATAAGGACACCATACAAATGTTAAAAGCTATTGGGCATAAGATACAAAATAAAAGGAGGGTGTTAGGACGTATACAGGCTATAAGCTCTGAAATAAGTAGCGCGGAGTTAAATAACAGCCAATTATCAGGTGCTTCCGATACACGGTGGCCTGGAGGAGAAGCCACGCCCAGTAATTAGCTTATCAAGTCACCGTTTAAATAGGTTTTGCCTGCAATGGATGCCATTCTTTTTTCATCTGTTGCTTCAAGCAGTTCTGGATATTTTGGTGCAGTCATATAGCGAGCAAACCATTCTGCTAGTAACTTTTCATCATCAAGTAATTCACCCAATAGAGATTTTATTTGTTGAATAAAGAGAGGGTGAATAGTTTCATTTGCCATTGCTGATGTTAGCTTAGGGTCCCGGAAATAAGCCGGGTGGTCTTGAGTCATTAATTCCGTAGCAAGATCTCCCAACATGTCGGATAGTGAGGGGGAACGAAAACCAATTGAGTAGGTTAGACAATCGTTTTCAGCAATACCCCAGTGGGCCAATTGAGGGGGCAAATAAAGTATATCTCCCGGATTTAGCACCCATTCTTGCACACTGTTAAAGTTACTTAATATCCTGAGAGGCGTCGCTGGTAGTCGGGGTGAATTATGATCGCAGCTTTGGCCAACTTTCCAACGTCGCTGCCCCAAACCCTGTAGTAAAAATACGTCATAGTAATCAAAGTGGGGGCCGACACTGCCACCTATTGGCGCATAGCTAACCATTATGTCATCAAGGCGCCAAGGGGGGAGGAAGTCAAATTTTTGTAACAGGGCTTTTACTTCAGGAATCCATAAGTCTACTGCTTGTACTAATAGACTCCAGTGGCTATCGGGCAGATGAGTAAATGTTGACTCTTCAAAGGGCCCTGTTTGTAGTTCCCACAACCCCGACTTACCTTGTTCGATAACAATGCGAGATTCAATATCTTCTTCAAGAGAAAGCCCTGCAAGTTCATCAGGGCTTAAGGGGGACTCAAAATTGGGAAATGCATTAGGGATTAATAATGGCTGCTTTTGCCAATATTCACTGAGAAATTCATCTACTGAAAGATTTATATTTGAAAAAATATCAGTAGATGAATTCATTTTTTACATACTTTTTTAATTCGAGTGTGGGGCTTAAATAGCTTTAGCTTGGTCGGAAGCATTACCGATATAACTGGCCGGGGTGAGATTCCTTAGTTCTTCTTTGGCTTCTTCAGGCATATCCAATGTTTCAACAAATGCCAAAATCGCTTCTTTGGTTATTCCTTGGCCACGAGTCAGTGCTTTTAGTTTTTCGTAAGGCTCTGGAATGTTATAGCGGCGCATCACTGTTTGTACTGGCTCAGCTAAAACCTCCCAAGTATTATCAAGGTCCTCAGCAAGACGCTGCTGATTCAGCTCAAGTTTCCCGATACCTTTTAGGGTTGATTGGTAGGCAATGAGGCTATAGCCAAATCCAACACCCATATTGCGTAAAACTGTTGAATCCGTCAGATCACGTTGCCACCTGGAAATAGGCAACTTTTGACCTAAATGGCCAAACACCGCATTGGCAAGGCCAAGGTTGCCTTCTGAGTTTTCAAAATCGATTGGGTTCACTTTATGGGGCATGGTCGACGAGCCTACTTCGCCGGCAATGGTTTTTTGCTTGAAATAACCCAAAGAAATATAGCCCCAGATATCCCTATTAAAATCGATCAATATCGTGTTAAAGCGGGCAATCGCATCAAATAACTCTGCAATATAATCGTGAGGTTCAATTTGTGTTGTATAGGGGTTCATTTCCAAGCCAAGGCTTCCTATAAATACTTTGGCATTATCTTCCCAGTCTATATTGGGGTATGCAGATAAGTGAGCATTGTAGTTCCCTACAGCACCGTTAATTTTACCTAACAAAGGTATTTGACGAATTTGATCGATTTGACGGTTCAAACGATAGGCAACATTTGCCATTTCCTTACCTACAGTCGTAGGGGAGGCAGTTTGGCCATGGGTGCGTGATAACATTGATACATCGGCATATGCGATGGCCATTTCAGATATCTTGGATGCTATTTCCTCCACTTGGGGGAGTAATACAGTATCCCGTCCTTCTTTTAACATTAAAGCATGGGATAAATTATTTATGTCTTCTGAGGTACAGGCAAAGTGAACAAATTCTAGAATCTCAGTCAGCTCCGGCTTGTTCGAGATTTGTTCTTTAATAAAGTATTCGACGGCTTTTACATCGTGATTAGTTGTTCGTTCAATTTCTTTTATTTTGGCTGCATCGCCCTCATCAAAGTTGTCTACTAACTCATTCAGAATAGTTATTGTCTCTTTTGAGAAAGGCCCGATTTCTTTAATATCAGCATGCTCGGCCAGGCGTTGTAACCAACGAATTTCAACAGTGACACGGTATTTAATGAGTCCAAATTCACTAAACGCTGAGCGTAATTCAGCAGTCTTACTGCCATAGCGACCATCAATAGGAGACACTGCTGTTAAGCTGGAAAGATTCATTCTTTGTTCCAAGTAAATTTATTCAAAATATATGTGTTACAAGCATATGTAATAATAGTACTTGCTACATACAGCTCGTCAAAAGCTATGGGTTAAATACAACTCGCTTTAAGGGCGCAAATTTTACCGTATTTAACAGCAGGTTTCAGAAAAAATACTGTGTGGATTATCTTGCAAAGACTTGAAGACTTACAGTTTTCTCACTTGATTCAATATATCTTTACGATTTAACACTAAATGTCTGCGCCTTCCTCCTAGCTGGTGCCAAAGTATGGCAGAGCGAATGCCTGAAAATAGTAGGCACCGGATCCGTTGAGCTATATTTTCCTGCTGTAGATAATTGGCATAACCATTAACTTGGATGCGATAACGAAAAGTGCTGAGACTGTCCTGATAAATTTGGGCAAGATTAGCAATAACATTAGCGTGCGAGGCTGAAAAATGTTCAGACTGCCTTGACGCCTGATCCAGGCGATCACTGATTAAGTTCAGCATTTTTTTATTTTGGCGTAGCTTTTTAGACAAATAAACGACACCTACAATATAGCGGAGAGTATCTGATTGTTTTGCACGTGAGCTGAGAGTTATAAGTTCTTGCATGGTTTCAACACCCAGCTGCAAATTACTGATCGATCCATAAACAGCTTCGGTATTTTCTGGGTTTTTTTGAAACAAACTTTCAATGCACACATTAAATTGATCAGCAGGCACCGAACCATTCTTTGATAGGGTTTCTACCAGTTGGCACGATTGAAACATTCCGGCCAAAGCAATAACTTGATCACGTGTGGGCTTACTGAACATACAGAGTACTCATTGTTTGTCGTTGTTATTCTTATTGTGCTTAACTATTCATTCCAGGAGGATTCGATAACTCCACCGCCCAGACATACTTCATTTTGGTAGAGGACTAAAGATTGTCCTGGTGTAACAGCCCGCTGAGGTTCATCGAACCTAACCTGATAGCCACTTTGGATTTTCTCAACATAACACTGCTGATCGGCCTGACGATAGCGTGTCTTTGCTGTACAGCTAAATTTATTATTGTTACGTAACTCATTAGGTTCACCATTGATCCAATGCAGCGCTGAAACCTGAAGCACATTGGTAAAGAGGAGAGGGTGGTCTTTACCTTGAACCGCAATTAATACATTTCGGGGTAAATCTTTCCCAGCTACATACCAAGGTTCTTCGCTGGCGTCTTTAAGCCCCCCTATACCTAAGCCCTGCCGTTGCCCTAAAGTGTGGTACATCAAGCCATGGTGAGTACCGATAATTTTTCCTTCAGGAGTTTCGATATTGCCAGGTTGTGCTGGTAAATATTGCTCTAGAAAATCTTTAAAACGGCGTTCACCAATAAAACAAATACCTGTTGAGTCTTTCTTTTTAGCAGTAGCTAATCCGTGTTGCTCTGCTATTTGACGGACTTCTGGCTTTTCCATTTCTCCAATGGGGAACAGGGTTTTGCTAAAGGCATATTCATCTACGGCATGGAGGAAGTAACTTTGGTCTTTGTTGGTATCAAGGCCTTTTAGTAGATAGGTATGGGCAGTGCCGTCAGAGGAGTTGTCGAGTTTCCTTCTTACATAATGACCAGTAGCAATCAGGTCCGCACCCAAAATCTGGGCATAATCGAGAAAGACTTTAAATTTTATTTCTCTATTGCAAAGAATATCAGGATTAGGGGTTCGACCAGCCTGATATTCTTTTAAAAAATATTCGAATACATTGTCCCAGTATTCAGCAGCAAAATTAGCTGTATGAAGGTGAATGCCTAATTTGTCAGCAACGGCTTGTGCATCTGCCAAATCTTCACGAGCAGTGCAGTAATCCGTACCGTCATCTTCATCCCAATTCTTCATAAACAGGCCTTCGACTTCATAACCTTGTTGCTGAAGAAGTAGGGCTGTTACCGATGAATCAACACCACCAGACATGCCGACGATTACTTTTTCGTGCTTGCTCATACCTTCTTGACTGATAATTGTACCGTTCTCTCTTAACTGTTCGATGCTAGGCTATTATGGGGTATAAAGGCGCGGATTCTACCGATGGACTTGTAGCAAATCCAATGAATAGCATTGACCAGATCGATAATCGTTTATGGCTTGAAGAACCATGGGGCTCCTTAGGTTAGGCTCAAGGTTTAAAACTTCCTCATAACTCAGCCATAACGCCTCCTCAATATCACTGTCTATTTCTGCTTCCTTATCAAAGTTGAGGGTATTAGCAGCAAAAGCCAAGCGGTAGTAAGTTACCCCATTTGAGGGTGCTTTAAACGTCGAAAAACTGATAATGCTTGTTAGCTCAATATGCCAACCTGTTTCTTCCAGAGTTTCACGTATTGCCGCTTCTTCTGGTGTTTCCCCCGGTTCAACATGGCCAGCAGGTTGGTTGTATTTTATTTCTCCGTCACGTAACTCTTTGACCATCAAAAAGCGATGGTTACGCTCAATAACCATGGCAACGGTTAAATGTATGGTATCTGGCAAGCTAGGAATTCCTTATGTTTCTAGATTTGGTTTTCTTTCTATTCACAGCTTTTGTTTTATGCTGACAGGGTAAGTGGATTTGCTCTAATCGGTGTTCTCCAGCTTTGAGATCACCTAATTGCCAGGGGCCAATAGCAATACGAATAAGCCTAAGGGTAGGGAAGCCAACAGCAGCTGTCATTCGTCTAACTTGCCGATTACGCCCTTCAGTAATGATTAATTCAATCCAGCTAGTAGGAATGTTTTCTCGGCTTCTTATAGGCGGTACTCTAGGTCCTATTGCCGGTGGCTTTACCTTCCTTGCCTTAGCAGGCCTTGTCATACCATCGTTCAACTCAATACCTGCACATAAGCTATTAACAGCATCTACGGTGACATCACCTTCAACTTGGGCAAGATAAGTTTTTTCCATTTTATGCTTTGGATCGGCAACTCTGGCTTGTAACTTGCCGTCATCAGACAGTAGAAGCAAACCCTCAGAGTCACGATCTAGCCTTCCCATGGGATAAACACCCGGATGATTCAGGTATTTTTTCAGACCTGGATGGCCATCATTGTCAGAAAATTGGCTTAACACACCATAGGGCTTGTGAAACAAAACGATGTTTGCCATGAATAAATCCGTGATACTTGAAGAAACCGATTGTACTGGATTGTAGGGAATAAACGAGATAGCGCTTAGATGGGTTTGGGGTTATGTAACGGTTATGCTTAATACAGGCGGAGCATTCATAGGTTTAGGAAGTAGAAGAGACTGACCTAAGATTATGTGCAAGGAATATAAAAAACTTCAGAAAGAATCACTCTCTAAAGTCTTAAACGGCTTTTATCTTTACTGGAAAACGTTGTATTCATGACTGTTCAGTCACGAATATTACCCGTTTTCAACCTCTGGAGTATCTTGTTGTGATTCATTTTCTGTCTCTGGAGTGTGACCTACAGGTGCTATATTTGTCGCATGTAGGCCTTTTTCCCCCTCAACAAGCTCATAACTTACTTCCTGGCCAGCCTTTAATGTTTTATAGCCGTCCATCGTTATTGCTGAATAATGGGCAAAAATATCACTAACACCATCAGATGAAAGGATAAAACCGTATCCTTTCGCATTATTGAACCACTTAACTGTACCTGTCGGCATATTACAAACCCCTTGCTGGACAGTTTGGTTATAAAAACAAGTAACCTATAGTGCTAGACCTCATTAAATATGATGATCTAACAACCATATTGGACAACTTTTATCCAACTTTAGTTTCTATAGGTTATTTACTATTAAGTCAATAGTCAGAAAACATCGAAAAAATGAACACAAGACGATTATTCCTATTAAAATAGGAGATAAGAAAAGTCGATTTTTAGTAGTAGAACGTATGGATATTAAATTAAACATTATTTCTAGCAATAAAGATGATGAGCAAGAATGGCACCATGATGCAGGTGCTGTTGTCGAAGAAACTAGGCCAGAGCTCAAAAAGCCACCTATGTACAAAGTCATTATCTTTAATGATGACTACACACCAATGGAATTTGTGGTCGAATTGCTTGAGTTCTTTTTTAGTTTGAATAGAGATGCTGCAACAAGGGTCATGCTAAAAGTACACACGGAAGGTAAGGCAGTGTGCGGTGTGTATGTACACGATATTGCTGAAACTAAGGCAACCCAGGTTAATCAGTATGCCAGAGACAATGAACACCCATTGCTCTGCGAAATAGAGCCCGCGGAAGATGATGAGTAGTAATCAAAGGGGTAGGAAGGTGTTTTATGCTAAGTAGAGAACTTGAATTAACATTAAATACAGCCTTCAAAGGTGCTAGTGACAAGCGCCATGAGTTTATGACGGTGGAGCATTTATTGTTGGCGTTGCTTGATAATGCATCTGCAGCAAATGTACTTAAATCCTGTGGTGCAGATATGGAGGCATTGAGGCAAGATCTCAATGAATTTATTGAATCCACCACACCGCTTATTCCATCGGAATTAGATGAAAAAGATACGCAACCCACATTGGGCTTTCAGCGTGTCCTTCAGCGAGCAGTTTTCCACGTTCAATCATCGGGCAAAAAAGAAGTACAGGGTGACAATGTACTAGTCGCCATATTTAGTGAACAGGAAAGCCAAGCAGTTTACTTTCTGAGACTACAGAATGTAGCTCGAATTGATGTTGTTAATTATATATCCCATGGTATATCCAAGTACGTTGACCAGTCAGAAGCTCATGATAGTGAACCGCACCAGAATGAAACGGCTGCTGAACCTGAGCCGTCTGGAAGCAAAAGCCTGTTGGACCAGTTCACAACGAACTTAAATGTCCAAGCAGAGAAAGGGTACATTGATCCACTTGTTGGCCGAAGCCATGAGGTTGAACGTGTATCCCAAGTACTGGCGCGTCGTCGTAAAAATAATCCATTACTAGTAGGTGAGGCTGGGGTTGGTAAAACAGCTATCGCTGAAGGCTTAGCCAAAATGATTATTGAAGGTGATGTCCCTGAAGTCTTGAATGAGTCCGTTGTTTATTCTCTGGATTTGGGTGATTTACTCGCTGGAACCAAATACCGTGGTGATTTTGAGAAACGTTTCAAAGGTGTCTTGGCTGAGCTAGATGAGCAAGAGCATGCAATTTTGTTCATTGATGAAATTCATACCATTATTGGTGCTGGCGCTGCTTCTGGCGGTGTCATGGATGCATCTAACTTGCTCAAGCCCTTATTAACATCTGGACGTATACGCTGCATTGGTTCCACCACCTATCAAGAATATCGGGGTATCTTCGAGAAAGATCGTGCTCTATCACGTCGTTTCCAAAAAATCGATGTACCTGAGCCTACTGTTGAGGAAACTATCGAAATCTTGAAAGGTTTGAAATCTCGCTTCGAAGATCACCATAAGCTCCGATTCTCCCAAGCGGCGCTTAAAACAGCAGCAAAACTTTCTGCACGTCATATTACTGACCGTTTCCTTCCAGACAAGGCGATTGATGTCATAGATGAGGCTGGCGCCTATCAGCAATTGTTGCCGCCGTCTAAACGTAAAAAGGTAATAGGGGTACCTGAGGTGGAGGCGATTGTCGCGAAGATAGCACGAATTCCGCCAAAGAGTGTATCGGCCTCGGATAAAGAGCAACTTAAAGGGCTCTCTGATAAGCTCAAAATGGTTGTTTTTGGACAAGACGAAGCTATATCTGTCCTTTCAACTTCGATTAAATTAGCACGTGCAGGACTTCGTGAGGGAGACAAGCCTATTGGTTCTTTCCTCTTTGCAGGCCCTACAGGTGTTGGTAAAACAGAGGTGTCAAAACAACTCTCTGAAATCATGGGTATTGAGTTGCTTCGCTTTGATATGTCTGAGTATATGGAGCGTCATACTGTTTCACGGCTAATCGGTGCTCCTCCCGGGTATGTTGGTTTTGACCAGGGTGGTTTGTTAACTGATTCTGTAACCAAAAACCCACATGCAGTTGTCCTGCTTGATGAGATTGAGAAAGCGCACCCTGAAGTGTTCAATTTATTATTACAGGTTATGGATCATGGTACCCTGACCGATAACAACGGCAGAAAGACAGACTTTAGAAACGTCATTCTCATTATGACAACTAATGCTGGTTCTGAAGAAATGAGCAGAGCTTCTATTGGCTTTACCGCTCAGGATCACAAGTCAGATGGTATGGAAGCATTGAAGAAAGTCTTTACACCTGAATTCCGTAATAGACTTGATGGTGTTATTCAATTCCGTCCGTTAGAAATGGATGTTATTCATACCGTTGTTGATAAGTTCTTGTGTCAGCTTCAGCACCAGCTGGATGAAAAACATGTCGCATTAGATGTGGATGATGAAGCAAGGGACTGGTTAGCTGTAAATGGTTACGATGAAAAAATGGGTGCACGCCCCATGCAACGCTTGATACAGGAAAAAGTTAAAAAGCCTCTTGCAGAAGAAGTCCTATTTGGAGAACTTTCAAATGGTGGCGTAGTTCATGTCTCTGTGACAGATGATGATATCAGTATAAAAACTGAAGCAAAGGCAGCGTTAGAGGCTAAAGAGCAACCTGAAGAAACAACACCAGAGCCTTAAAAACTGCGAGGTAATTGGTGGTACTTCAAGCCAGGAGTACTTCTAGTTAGCAGTTATAGGATTGAATGGAGCTTAATTAACGAGCTCGGTAGGTAATGCGCCCTTTGGTTAAGTCATAGGGCGTTAGCTCTACTTTAACCTTGTCACCAGTAAGAATCCTGATGTAATTTTTACGCATTTTTCCTGAGATATGGGCAAGAACAACATGTCCATTTTCTAGTTTGACACGGAAGGTAGTATTGGGAAGTGTATCAATCACTTCGCCTTCCATCTCAATATGATCTTCTTTTGCCATGATTTGTAATCTCTCTACTTCTTGTCTTTATTTATCTCTACACAGTACAGTTTGTTGTCTCTATACAGTAGTGTGATTCTCAAGAACGACGCGCATTCTGCCTGAAACCACGGCAAAGTCAATCAGCCAGAACCCATTCGCTATCCTTGAGTACTTCTAAAGGTTGAAAGTTTGATTTATAGGCCATCTTGGGGCTGTTTTTAATCCAATAACCCAAGTAAATGTAGGGTAATTGCATTTGCTTGGCTAACCTGATTTGGGCCAATATTGTATAGGTTCCCAAGCTTCTTTTGGGTTCATCACACGAAAAGTAGGTATAAATAGCAGAAAGGCCAGTATCTAAAATATCAACGACTCCGGCAGCAATTAACTTTCCTTCATCGCGTATTTCTATCATTTTACTGTTACGCCATAAATTACTGATAAAGTCTTTGAATTGAGTTCTGCTAGGTGGGTACATGTCACCATCTGAATGGCGCTCATTAATGTATCGCTCATACAGTGGATAGTGTTCAGTTTCATCAATATTTGTCGTTACCCAAACATTCAGGTCACGGTTTTTACTCGAACATCGGCGTTGTTGTCTTGTAGGCTTGAAGTCTTTGACTACCAGGCGTGCGGCGATGCAGGCATTGCAGTCCTCACAGCGAGGTACGTAGACATAGCGACCACTGCGCCGAAACCCCATATCAGATAATTGGGAATATAAATGTGGATCAATTTCTATACCGGGTTCAACAAATGCTGTTGTTGCCTCTTTGTCATCAAGGTAACTACAGGGATGAGGCTCTGTTAAAAAGAGCCTGATCATTTGAACATCTGGTGTTATATCTCTTGACATATCAACACATCAACCATTTTTATACTTAACATTTAGACAGTTTTTCATGGGATTTTACACAACCATTCCTCTGGCCAAAATGGGCGCATGTCTCGAAGTTGTATTAATTTTGCAATAAAGTCAGCACGAGGTATCTCTATTGCACCCATGGAAGTTAAGTGATCATTTGAAACCTGACAATCAATAAAACCTATTTGAGTATATTGTTTTAGTATCAAAGATAGCTGTATCAATGCAATTTTTGACGCATCCCTTTGTAAGCTGAACATTGATTCACCACAAAAAACACCGCCAATTAATACACCGTATAAACCACCGGCCAATTCATTATCAAGCCATACCTCTAAAGAATGTGCGTGCCCTGAATGGTGTAATCCCAAATAAGCTTTCTTCATCTCTTGGGTAATCCATGTGCCTGGCTGACCCTCACGAGGCGAAGCACAATGTGTCGTGACCTGTTCGAACACAGTATTTGTTCGGATCTCCCAAGGTTTATTTCTCAATGTTTTTTTAAGTGACCGGGAGACATGAATGCTTTCAGGGAAAATAACTGTTCTTGGGTTTGGTGACCACCACAATAAGGGCTGCCCATCTTCATACCATGGGAAAATACCCTGTTGGTATGCATCAAGAAGAGTACTTTGCGATAGGTTTCCCCCAACAGCTAATAAGCCATTGGGGTCCTCCAAAGCCATTTCAGGATTGGGGAAAACAGGATAATCATTGTCCAGTAAAGGTAAGGCTGACACTTAATTTAATCTGGGCTCTTAATAGCTAGGCTTAAGGCTCTAGGTATCCAAAGCTAAGTCATCAAGGTATTTTTCTGCATCAAGTGCAGCCATACAACCTGAACCTGCTGAAGTGACTGCCTGACGGTAAACATGGTCGGCTACATCACCCGCAGCAAATACACCCGGCACAGTTACTGCCGTTGCATTGCCGTCATTCCCACCTTTGATAACCAGATAGCCATTTTTCATCTCGAGTTGACCTTCGAAAAGATCTGTATTGGGTTTGTGGCCAATAGCAATGAACACTCCACTAACATCTATTTCCTTATCGGCTTCTCCCTGGGTACTTTTTAATGCGAGCCCGGTAACACCCGAATCATCACCTTTCACTTCTTCTAAAGTATGATTCCACATGATATTGATATTGCCATTTTCAGCGCGATCCATCAGTTTATCCTGAAGGATTTTTTCGGAGCGCAAAGAGTCGCGACGATGTACCAAGGTTACTTCACTACAAATATTGGAAAGATAAAGCGCTTCTTCAACAGCGGTATTGCCACCGCCAATGACTGCTACTTTTTTTCCTCTATAGAAAAATCCATCACAGGTTGCACAGGCACTAACACCTTGCCCCATATAAGCTTCCTCGGAGGGTAATCCTAGGTATTGGGCTGAGGCACCGGTACAAATAATTAATGCGTCGCAACTATAATTATTGCTGCCTTTTAATTGAAAAGGGCGTTGTTGCAAATCTACGCTATCAATATGGTCAAAAATAATTTCTGTATCAAAGCGTTCAGCGTGTGCTTGCATACGCATCATCAGCTCAGGCCCTTGAACACCTTCTGCATCACCAGGCCAATTATCAACATCCGTTGTTGTTGTTAGCTGTCCACCTTGCTGTATGCCAGTAATAACCGCTGGGTTGAGGTTTGCTCGGGCAGCATAAACTGCAGCAGTGTAACCCGCAGGACCAGAGCCAAGAATAATGAGCTTGTGGTGTTGTACATCAGACATAAATGTAGCTTCCAAGATTAAGGGGTTTTAGGGGATTTATTAAATCAGCCATTTATAGCGGGGTATGATAATGAATGAGACCGTTTACAGAAAGTAACATTTGGCTATCAACCGTATTTAGTGAACTTATACCAGCCACAAGTTAGGCTTAGTCGCTGGTATTTCAACCTGCTGCCATTACAATAGCGTGCAGTTATAACGAATTTGGATAACCGTTTGAGCACAAACTTGACTAGAAAAAGCGCACCTAAAAAAACCACGAGTAAGGATGCTGAATTATTGCCGCCCTCGAGAAACAACTCAAGAGCTAAGATGATACTCAGGGAAGGAGCTCTAATAGGCTGGTTACTGGTTTGTGTCTACCTTCTTCTTGCTCTTATTAGCCACTCTCCGGATGACCCAGGCTGGTCCCACACCGGTAATGTCGATCAAGTAAGTAACTCCGCTGGTGCGCTTGGCGCATGGCTTTCTGATGTTCTATTTTCTTTACTGGGCTATATGGCTTTCCTGTTTCCCGTGCTATTAGCGCTGCGAGCCTGGAATGTTTTCCGTTCTCATCAAAGTAATGAAAATAGCCCTGATAAAAATCACCCTAGTGAAGGCGGTTTTGACGGGATCGTTTTTGCGCTCCGTATTTTGGGGCTAATTTTAGTCATGGTTTGTGCCACTTCTCTAGCATCTCTCCATTACGGTCATGTTGAAACCTCATTACCGTTTGGTGTGGGCGGCATATTAGGTTCATCAATCTCTGTAGCCGCGGCGGCCGCATTTAACCATGTAGGTAGCACACTAATATTACTTGCTGTTTTCCTTTTCGGCCTGACGGTATTTACTGATTTATCCTGGCTCGGATTGATAGAAGGCTTTGGCCGTATAACATTAAAATTTATTGAGTACGTACAACATCTATTAGCTGCACGAAAAGCTCGTAAAGAAGAAGAAAAGCAAGCAGAACAAGCCCAGCAGCATCGTAAAGAAATAAAGGCTAAACAAGCAAAGAAAGAAGCATTAAGGAAACCGCCCAGTATTCAAGCACCGGTTAAAAAATCTGCACCTAGCCAAAGGGTTGAGAAAGAAAAACAAACATCCCTTTTTGCTGAGCCAGCAGAGGGCGGGTTGCCGACACTCGGTTTATTAGATCAGGCTGAAGGTAATACAGGAAAAGGCTATTCAAAAGAGTCTTTGGAGGCAATGTCCAAACAACTTGAACTAAAACTTCAAGATTTTGGTATCAGTGCAGAGGTCGTAGAAGTCCTTCCTGGCCCAGTGGTGACTTGTTTTGAAATACAGCCAGCCGCCGGTGTTAAAGTAAGCCGGATCTCTAATTTAGCAAAAGATTTAGCCCGCTCTCTGGCTGTGGTCAGTGTCCGCGTCGTTGAAGTTATTCCCGGTAAATCTGTAGTTGGTATTGAAATCCCCAATGAACATCGGGAAATGGTCCGTTTGAGCGAAGTGCTGTCCTCCGAGGTTTATGAGCAAGCCAAGTCTCCGATCACACTGGCGCTAGGTAATGACATTTCAGGTGCACCAGTATGTGCTGATTTGGCTAAGATGCCTCACTTGTTAGTGGCTGGAACAACAGGTTCAGGTAAATCAGTTGGCATTAATGTGATGCTGTTGAGCTTACTGTATAAATCCAGCCCTGAAGATGTTCGGCTTATTTTGGTTGATCCCAAAATGCTTGAGCTGTCCGTTTATGATGATATCCCGCACCTGCTCACACCCGTTGTGACGGACATGAAAGATGCTGCCAGTGCTCTACGTTGGTGTGTTGGGGAAATGGAGCGTCGCTATAAGCTTATGGCAGCCTTAGGTGTTCGTAACCTTTCTGGCTATAACAGGAAAGTGATGGATGCCATTGCTGCAGGAAACCCTATTGCTGATCCATTGTGGCGACCGGATGAGAATGCCAGCCTTTTTGCGGAGGAGGGTGATGTTCCAGTGGCACCAACATTAGACAAGCTTCCTTGTATTGTCGTGGTTATCGATGAATTTGCCGACATGATGATGATTGTCGGTAAAAAGGTAGAACAGTTGATTGCTCGTATCGCACAGAAAGCGAGGGCTGCTGGCATTCATTTAATTCTTGCAACCCAACGGCCTTCTGTTGATGTGATTACCGGCCTGATTAAAGCCAACGTACCAAGCCGAATAGCCTTTCAGGTATCCTCTAAGATTGATTCGCGAACTATCTTGGAT
>JAJFKD010000162.1 GCA_021773405.1 Porticoccus sp. | reverse complement strand
TAGTTGGTTGGGTCCCGTTGGACCCGGGAATCGTTTTCTTTCAAATCTCCACAGCAGATATCCAGATTCAGATCCTGACGGGAAAATCCTTCTGAGGAGCGTTGTCCGCAATACACAATCAGACCTTGGCAGCATCGATGTTCGTAGCACCTCCGCAATAACCCACACACCACGCGCCCCTCTTCCCTACAATGTCCAGGAATTATTCTCGTTCCTCAAATTGTTTGCTGCAATCATTGCTTCGCTCGATGGTTGCTGTGAAAGGATTTTCTTCAGCGGTTCGGCTTTATGCCAAACCAGTTCACTCCGCTTTCTAACTCAGGGCATACGACATGGGAAATTTGATGATCAATTCGACGTGCGGCAAATTGTTGTCATTCCTTCTTTTTTTACTCATTGTTGTTTCGCATTCAAAAAATGTATCAGCGCAACCGACCAATGAAGACAGCCATTGGGCTACACTGGGGCAAGGAATAGATTCGGGGCGAGTCTTTGCCATAGCTGTTCAGGGAAACAACGTATACATTGGCGGCTCGTTCGCTACCATTGGTGGGGAGACATTTAATAATATCGCCAGGTGGGACGGTCACCGGTTTCATCCTCTCTCTGCTGGCCTTACGGGGGCTGTCTACACTCTTTTTGCCACTGAAGACGACGTTTATGTAGGAGGAAGTTTCCGTATGGATGGTCTTTCCACCAATATACTGTTGTGGTCAAATGGTCAGTGGCTTCCCGTAGGTTCTGGGACTAACAGCTCCGTGTTGGATATCACTAGAGATTCCAAAGGCGATATCTATGCTGTCGGGCATTTTACCCAGGCTGGCAACGTTGCAGCGAATAGAGTCGCTAAATGGGATGGACAAGCTTGGTCGGCCCTCGGTGAAGGTTTCGACGCTGGCGCCTTCGCCATTGCGACGATGAATGCTACTGTCATTGTGGGTGGTGCTTTTTCACACAGTGGCGGCCAATGGATATCATCCCTGGCAAAATGGAGTGGCGACGAGTGGATTTCACTGGTAATGACTGAGCAGGTACATGATTTAGCGGTAAACGGCAATAATCTGTATATCGCCACTCCGGGGGGGATTACCCGGCGCAATGGCACAGGGTCGAATGGAATGGGTAGCGTTCAAGGTTACGTTTCGAGAATTGTTACAACTTCCGACGGCGCCATCTTTATTGGGGGGAAGTTCAAAAGACGGAGCTTCCCTAACGATAGTTCAAATGTCACCAATGTGGCACAGTGGCAGGGCGGACGTTGGGCATCCCTTGGTAGCGGTGTGGATAACCTATGTGCGGCTTTGGCAATTTCCGGGAAAGACGTATTTGTCGGAGGCTCCTTCCGGCATGCTGGTGGTAAAACTACTCCCGCAATCGCGAAGTGGAACAGGAATCTCAGTCCAGACGCGGTCCCTGACAAGATTGTGGTCCGTGTCAACGAACCGACAACCTTTGATGTCAGATTGAATGATGTCGACCCGGATGGCAATCTTGCCTTGAGTAGCGTCGTGCAAAAGTCGAGTCCAGTTACCGGTTTACTAGAATTGGATCCAAATACTAACCAATTCCGGTTTTCACCAGATTCTTTTTTTGTAGGGCATGACCAGTTCACTTACGTATTACTCGACGAACGTGGGGCGGAATCGAAAGCTGCAAAGGTGGAACTAGACGTCGTTGGTTCGGTGGTTGGCAACCACTTCCTTTTCAAACCCACTGACGATGCACAGGTTAAGCTGGATAAACCCAGTTCAAATTATGGCACAAAACCTATAGCCAAAGTCGAATCGGGTAATTTTCGAACCTTCCTCAAATTCGATGTGAAGGGAATTACACAGAAAATAATCAAAGTGACCTTGAGGTTAAGAGCGCGTGGCAGCTTTAACCGGGTGGCTACCGGCGAGGACGGAGGTTCAGTTCATGTAGCGGGAAATGTTCTCAGGGGAACCGACGTCCCCTGGACGGAAATGACTTTGACAGCAGGAAACGCGCCTGCATTCAATGCCTCGGCCGTGGCTTCTGTAGGACCGGTTTTAAGGGTCTCGACAGTGTACCTTGATGTAACGGCAGCTATACAGGGAAACGGCACCACCAGCTTTGCTCTAGTAAGTTCATCGGATGATCGGGTTGAGTACTCTACAAAAGAGGGAGTGGCCTCCCCAATTCTAATTATTGAAGTGAGCGACGAGCCGAATGGAACGCCGCCCGTAGCAAATGATGATAGTGCAACCACAATTGAGCTGACACCCATTTCAATCGATGTACTTTCCAATGATATTGATCCTGACGGCTCCATCAGTGGTGGCTCCATCGCAATCAGGCAAATGCCTTCAAACGGAACAGTCAGCCTGGGTGTCAACACCGGCCACATTACATACATCCCAAACACAACCTTTTTGGGACAAGACACCCTGACGTACACGATAAGAGACAATGATGGTCTATTGTCAAATGAGGCAAGCGTTACGATATCGGTGACTCACAACCCGGATGTCCTGGTTAGGGGATTTTCACCTATTGAGGATGGCCAGGTGAAGATATCAAGTCCTCTTCAGAATTATGCGAGAAAGCCAACATTCAAGGTGGAACAAGGCAAGTTTAGAGCCTACTTGAAGTTCAAAGTCCAGGGAATCGACAAGGAAATAGCATCCGCCAAGATAAGGCTTATGGTCGCCGAAGGAAACTCGGATGGTGGCAACCAAGGGGGGGAAATCTATCTGGTAGCCAACAATTCGGAAGGAACCGATTCTCCCTGGACGCAAGACAATCTAACCTTTGCATCTGCCCCACAACCTGGCCAGGCGCCCCTCGATGTGCTGGGGAGCGTCGAGCCAAATGACTTTGTTCATTTCGACGTGAGCAGCGTTATTTCCTCAAACGGTGTCTACAGCTTCGCGATCCTAAGCAGTTCTCCAGACCAGGTCAAGTACTTCTCTAAAGAAGGCAATGAGTCTCCGGAACTGAAACTCGTTACAGTGCTCGATCAAAAAGATAATGTCAAACCCATTGCGGTTGATGACAGCTCACATACTTTTTCAGGTGAGGCCCGAAGAATCGATATCATTTCCAACGACTTCGACCCCGACGGGACCATAGTGGCAAGTAGCCTAACTATCGTTGCCGAGCCTTTACACGGTTCTTTGCGGGTACTCACTGCTGGCGAGATAGTTTTTACACCGGAAGTATCCTTCAGTGGAAGAGATTCGTTCGAATACACGGTCAATGACAACAGGAACGCAATATCGAATCGTGCGACAGTTACTATCCGTGTCAACCCTCTTGGAGACAATAAACGCTGGTCTTCGCTGGGAGCATTGGCGGGGGTTGGCAGCGTTACAGCTATAACAACAACGCACGCCGGGGAGATTGTCATTGGCGGTGGTTTTGACATTAGCACTAGCCTAAGGAATCAGCAGATCGCGCGGTGGAACGGAAAACAGTGGCTTCCAGTTGCTAACACACAGTTCACTCCGACGGGAAGCGATATAAAGACGCTAGCCGTTGCAGGCAATGACCTATATGTCGGTGGCAGTTTCAGAGAAGTGAACGGGGTACCTGCAAGTCGGATAGCCAAGCTACGTGGGAACAAATGGGTCGCTATTGGGGCACCCGGCCAGCGCGGTTCAGGGAAAGTATGGTCAATTGTCACAAATGACACACAAGTCTTTGCAGGGGGCACCGATTTTATTTCAGAGTGGGCCGGCGGTTCCTGGACCAAGCTCGCAGGGCAATTGAACAACAAGGTACTTGCTCTTTTTTTGAACGGTGGTGACCTGTACGTGGGGGGTGACTTTACTGAAGTCGGAAGTGTGGTCGCCTCTCGTATTGCTAAATGGAACGGGTCGGAATGGAGCGCTTTAGGCGCGGGTGTGAATGGAGATGTCTTGGCCATTACAACCCAAGGCAATCTCGTATTTGTAGCTGGAACTTTCACACAAGCAGGTGCAACGAAGGCACAGAATGTCGCCGTATGGAATGGGCAAAAATGGACTGCACTAGGAGCTGGCGTAAACGGCAAAGTGGAGGCTATGGTTTCTCATCTCGGCAACATATTTGTTACGGGACATTTCATGACTGCTGGCGGCGCTCCAGCAAACTACGTCGCCAAATGGGATGGATCTAACTGGTCAAGCCTCGGTGCAGGGCTATCAGATGTGGGACTATCTTTAGCGACGAAAGGGAGTGAACTCATCGTCGGCGGGTTATTCCTGTCCGCAGGACTCAGGGAAACGGCCGGGATCGCTGTTTGGGCTGAGGACGGCGTTCCGCCAGTTGCAACAAATGACCTCTTCGAAATCTCCCGCACGTCCGCAGCAGAGCTTGATATTCTGAAAAACGACTCAGATTCGGATGGGTCTCTCAACCGCGATTCGATCAATATTACTATCAGTCCGGCCAATGGAACGATCTCAACAGCAGCGGGATCAGGTAGAGTCACGTACCAACCTGCTCCCAACTTCCTAGGCACCGATTCTTTTGCTTATACAGTTCTTGACAACGATGACTTGGTCTCCAACGAGGCAACAGTAACGATTAGAGTAATAGAGGCCCAAAGCGGTCAAACCATCACCTTCCTCCCAACTGATGACGCGCAGGTGAAGCTAGGAAAAAGGACGAAGA
>JAJFKD010000161.1 GCA_021773405.1 Porticoccus sp. | reverse complement strand
TTGGATGATAGTGCCATGGCTTCATTGACCAAGTATTACTGGCCTGGGAATGTACGTGAGTTGTCAAACTTGATAGAACGATTGGCAATTTTATTTCCCCAGCAGGATGTGAAATGGTCTGATTTACCAGAAAAGTTTCGTCCTAATCAAGATTGGATTGCCGAGCAGTTGGAAGGTGATGATGAGCAAATACCGTCACAGCATAACCCTATGCAAGGTACTGTTTTATTGCCCCAGGCTGGCATTGATCTTAAAAATCATTTAGCGGATATCGAATGTAGTTTAATGACTCAGGCATTGGAGCAAACAGACTGGGTTGTAGCGAGAGCGGCTAAATTGCTTAACTTACAACGGACTACATTGGTAGAAAAAATGCGTAAATTTGATATTAGTCGCCCTGAGGATATGACGACTTTTTGACTTTGTTTTTTGATCATTAGTTTAACCTGTTGTTTTTCCTTTATTTTTTTATTAGGCATGGTAATTGCATTTTCTCAAGAAACTAACCGAATACCGTCGGAACAGTTACAGAGAGAGAATGTATGAGCCAAGCGGAACCCCTGTCAGCCAGTCAGTTAGAGCAGGCATTTGAAGTTTTTAACCGGGTTTCTCATGAACTTGATACCTCCTACCGGGAACTTGAATCTAAAGTTGCCGGGTTAACCCATGAGTTAGCAGCCGCGCGATCGGCTAGGCTTAAAGAGTTAGCAGAAAAAGAGCGCTTGGCCCACCGGCTCTCTTCACTTATCGCGGTGTTGCCAGGCGGCGTATTAATTGTAGATTCTCGGCAAGTCATCAAAGACGTAAATCCAGAAGCATTAGAATTATTGGGTGAGCCGTTAATTGGACAGTCTTGGTCCAGTGTCTTAAACCGTGTAGCTGATAACGATCAGCTTCAGTGCCAGGATTTAAAACAAACTAAAAGCCTTCAGCAAACAAAAGAAATTCAACTCGTTAATGACAAGTGTATTTCTGTCGTTAGCAGGCCTCTAGATCAAACAGGGGATGCCGTTGTATTAGTAACGGATGTGTCTGAAATACATCAATTGCAAGAACAGTTGGGCCGTAAAAAACGTCTTACTGCTTTGGGTGAAATGGCGGCCCGACTTGCCCATCAAATTCGTACACCATTGAGTTCCACAACACTGTATCTTTCCCAGCTGGGTAGACAGGATTTATTGGCAGATCAACGACAAAAAATTTCTGCCAAAGTCAGTGAACGGTTAATTCATATGGGGCATTTGGTCGATAGCATGCTCAGCTTTGTGAGAGGGGAAAGCCCTGCTACCGATATGATTTATGTTAATCAGGTCTTGAAGGATTTTGAGGCTACGGTTTTACCCCAAATAGAGAAAAGCCAATCGAAATTAATTATCCCTGAAGTGGATAACACGCTATCCATCATGGGTGATCATGAAGAATTAACCGGTGCTTTAAGTAATTTAGTCATGAATGCTCTGGAAGCTGCTAAAGGTCCTGTGATTTTGGATGTTTGGGTTGGTGCACTTAATAATCACTGGCTTCAAATTCGTGTAAGAGACAATGGCCCTGGAATTAGTGAAGATATTATCGATCGCGTATTTGACCCTTTCTTTACCACTCGTTCCCAAGGTACAGGGTTAGGTTTGGCCGTTGTCGCCATGACGGTGAGCAATCATGGTGGTGAAATTACGGTTAAAAACAATCCCACTGGTGGCGCTGAATTTTTGATTAATTTCCCTATGGCTAATATCACGGATGCAGATATTTCCACGATAAAGAGTAAAAGGAGTGTTGTTAATGAGTAATCCAACCAGAGTATTAGTGGTTGAAGATGACGAAACACTTCGAGAAGCATTGTGCGACACCATCCAGTATGGGGGATATCAAACTATTGCGGCATGCAATGGCATTGAGGCTCTAAAAAGGCTGGAAACAGAGCAAGTTGATCTTATTATTAGTGATGTGCAAATGGATGAAATGGATGGGCACACATTGTTGCGGGAGGTGAAATCTACAAGAAACGAACTACCTTTTGTGCTCGTAACAGCCCATGGCAGTATCGAGAATGCGGTTAAAGCAATGCGAGAAGGGGCGACGGATTACTTGTTAAAACCCTTTGAAGCAGAGGTGTTATTGGAAATGGTTAGCCGTTTGGGTGTCAGTCATCATTCCCGTGATATGGGCATGATTGCTCAAGACCCTAAAATGGTTCAGGTTTGTGACTTGGCGCGTCGGGTTTCCAGTACCAATGCCACGGTGTTAATTAGTGGTGAATCTGGTACGGGTAAAGAAGTAATGGCCCGCTACATTCATGAAAATTCTGGCCGAAAAGATAAATCTTTTGTCGCACTAAATTGTGCGGCGATTCCAGAAACGATGCTTGAATCCATGTTGTTTGGTTACGAGAAAGGTGCATATACCGGTGCTTACCAATCACGTGCGGGTAAGTTTGAACAAGCCAATGGCGGTACTTTGCTGTTGGATGAAATTTCCGAAATGGATTTGGCGTTACAGGCAAAATTACTGCGGGTTCTTCAAGAGAAAGAGGTTGAACGTTTGGGTGGAAATACAGTGATTCCTCTTGATGTTCGGGTTCTTGCCACTACCAATAGAAATCTGCGAGAAGAGGTGGCTTCAGGGCGTTTCCGGGAAGACCTCTATTACCGCCTTAATGTGTTCCCTATTCATTTACCACCCTTGAGAGCACGCCCTGACGATATTGTGCCCATAGCGAGTAAATTATTACAGCGTCATGCCAATGATAGGGGTTTGCATTTTACTGCAGCTGCGGAAACAGCACTGTCATCCCATAACTGGAATGGCAATGTTCGTGAGTTGGAAAATTGCATTCAACGGGCTGCTATCTTGGCTATTGGTGACGAAGTTGGTGCTGATGCCTTATTTTTTGAAGATTCATTGGGGCTTGATGATACGAGTGTGTTTGATAGCACACAAAATCGTGCAGAAAAAAATACAGAGGAATCTGTTAATTCTGAGGTGAGTGATAAAAAGCAGCCATTAGGTGGCGACCTTAAAGCTAGGGAAAAGCAACTTATTGTTGATGCATTAAAAGCCGTGAATGGTTGTAGAAAGGATGCGGCAGAACGATTAGGTATTAGCCCACGCACACTGCGTTATAAATTGGCCAGGTTAAAAGAGCAGGGTGTGGCGATACCGGCAACGGGCTAGTTTAGAACACAATAGCTATTTAATATCAGACGTATTGAGATTTTTTTAAGTATTAGGTTATTCAAAATAAAAATAATTTAGAGGCAGATTAATCATGAGTGACATGGAAATTAATCAGGTATTAGCCCAAATGCGTGCTATGGCAACAGCCGCGAGCAGTGGTCGAGTAGGCAGTGAGTCTGATGCAGCACAGGGAGCAGATTTTGGTGCTCTGATGAAGGACTCTATCAATCAGGTCAATGAAGCTCAGTCCCATGCAAAGGCAATGGCAACAGCTTTTGAGGCAGGCTCTCCCGATGTGAATTTGCCAGAGATGATGGTAGCCATGCAAAAAGCGAGTCTTTCGTTTCAAGCGATGACTCAGGTTAGGAATAAATTGTTGAGTGCTTATCAGGAAGTAATGAATATGCAAGTTTAAGGTTCGGTGCAATCAGAACTTTTAAGGCTCGTAATATTGAATTTAGCAGGATAAATAAGACAGACATATGGCATTAGAACCTCAAAATCTGGTCAATCGGTTTAACAGCCTGAGTAGGCAACCTGTAACACGTCAGTTGGGCTTGTTATTAGGTTTGGCTGCGAGTATTGCTTTAGCTATGGGGCTGGTGCAGTGGTCAATGGCACCTGATTTTACACCGCTTTACAGCGAACTATCTCCAGGAGAAACCGGAGAGGTTGTCCGCTCTTTGGAAAATAGCGGGATTCCTTATCAGCTACATAATAGTACTGGTTTAGTGAGTGTCCCAGCAGATAAAGTGCATGAAGCAAGGCTAAAACTAGCGAGTGAAGGGTTACCCCAGGGCGATGGTAACGGCTTTGATATGCTCTACAAAGAGCAGGAAATGGGCGTTAGTAGTTTTATGGAAAAAGCCCGTTATGACCGCGCCTTGGAGCAAGAGTTGTCACAGTCCATTGCATCACTGGATAGTGTTCGTTCTGCCCGTGTACACCTGGCATTGCCCAAGCAATCAGCATTTGTACGTAAAAAGAACAAACCTGCAGCTTCGGTATTACTAAACCTCTATGCAGCAAGGCAGCTCACAGATAGGCAGCTTGCTGGCGTCGTACATTTGGTGGCATCTAGTGTTCCGGGGTTGGAAGCAGAACAGGTTTCTGTGGTGGATAATCAGGGCAAATTGCTATCTTCACAAAACAGTAATGATGATTTTGCCTACACCAAAGAGCAGTTCCGTTTTACCCAGCAGTTAGAACAGAGTTATTCGTCACGTATTACCGAAATTCTGACACCCATATTGGGAGTAGGCGCTGTGAGTGCCCAGGTTGCAGCTGAAATTGATTTCACTATGGTGGAAAAAACCAGTGAAAGTTATGCGCCTGAATCGACGATCCGTAGTGAACAAATGGAAGAAGAAGTGACCGGTAGTAGGACGGTTAATTCTGGTGTCCCCGGTACGTTGGCTAATCAGCCTCCTGTTGAAACAACTGTAGCAACTACCCCCCCTGAAGAAGGTGAAGAGGAAAAGGCACAGACAGAGCGTTCAAGTAAACGTGAAGTTAGAAATTATGAGATGGATAAAACCATCAGCCATATTCGTGAGGTTCCGGGGACACTGCAAAAACTTTCTGTAGCCGTGGTGGTGGATTATATCGATCAGGTTAACGATCAGGGTGAGACTGAGAGAGTTCCTTTATCAGAGACCCGGTTAGCAGAGATTACTTCATTGGTGAAAGAAGCTGTTGGCTTTAATGAAGAGCGGGGCGATAGCGTCAATGTGATTAATGCGTCTTTTGTCGCACCACCTGAAATGGAAGCGATGCCAGAAGCCTCTTTCATGGAGCAGGCGTGGGTATGGAAAGCGGCAAAAATTGGTTTGTCGGCTATTGGCTTTATTTTGGTGATATTCACAGTCCTTAAGCCTCTGATGCAAGCCTCTTCAGCTCCTCCTCCCAGTGCCCAGCCACTAGCAGCACCACAAGGTCAAGGTGGCATGGCTTATGCTGGTGGACCTATGGCCGGAGGTGTAGAGGGAGGTATGCCTATGGGTGCAATGGGTGAGGACCAGGTTACCCTGGGAGGGCAACAGCAACAGCTGGGGTTGCCAGCGGGCACGCCAGCTTATCAACAACAATTAAACATGGCTCGGACGATGGTTGAAGGTGAACCTGAACGAGTAGCTCACGTAGTAAAAAATTGGGTGGCAGCTGATGGCTGAAGTAGGGTCTGAATTATCGGGTGTACAACGGGCAGCAATTTTTCTTTTGGGTGTGGGCGAAACAGGTGCTGCATCTATTATGAAACATATGGCGCCTAAAGAAGTGCAAAGTGTTGGGGAGGCCATGGCAGGGCTTTCTGATGTCTCTAATGAACAAATAGCATCTGTGGTACAGGAGTTCTCAGAAAAGGTTAGTGAAGTTAACTCCATAGGCATTGGTGCAGGTGATTTTACTCGTCGAGTAATGGTTCAAGCATTGGGAGAAAACAAAGCTCGCAATATGTTAAGCCGCGTTATGCAGGGAAATAATAGTAAGGGTATGGATGCTCTTAAATGGATGGATGCGCGGTCAGTTGCTGGATTAATAAAGAATGAGCATCCTCAGATTATCGCGATTGTATTGGTTTCTTTAGAGGGTGATCAAGCGGCGCAGGTCATGTCGTTATTACCTGCTGAAATACGAGCAGATGTGATGTTACGAATAGCTCGTCTAGATTTGATAGATCCCACGGCTCTTCAGGAGTTGGATCAGGTATTGGAAAAGCAGCTAGGCCAAAGCCAAAAAATACCACATACGTCTGTTGATGGCATGACGACGGCTGCTGCCATTATGAATCACATGGATTCCACCCTAGAAGCTGAGTTGATGGACTCTATGAAAGAGGTGGATGATGAGCTCAGCACAAAAATCAATGATTTGATGTTTGTGTTTGATAATTTGATGGATGTTGATGATCGCGGTATGCAGCGATTGATCCGTGAAATTTCTGTTGATAGCCTTGTTATCGCCTTGAAAGGCGTTGATGAACGAGTGAAAGATCGTTTCTTTAATAACATGTCTTCACGTGCTGCTGAAATGTTGAAAGAAGATTTAGAGGCTAAAGGCCCAATAAAATTATCAGAAGTCGAAGAAGCTCAAAAAGAAATTCTTAATATTGCTACTAAACTATCCGAAGATGGTGAAATATCCTTAGGTGATGGTGGGGGTGATTATGTCTGATCAGGCTCAAACGATTGAGCGCTGGGAGGCGCCTTTTTTCGAGCAGCCATCAGCTGCTCGCCCCAAACCACTCGATACCACTGAGCTTGAGGCTTTGGCCCAGTCGCGAGGTTTTCAGGCGGGTAAATGGGAAGGCCTAGAATCAGGGCGTGCGGAAGCCGAACAAATAGTCAGCCATATGGCTGACTTGCTTGACGAAATGTCTAAGCCGTATCGAAGCCTTGATCATTTGGTGACCCAAGAGCTCGCAAATTTGAGCATGCTCATTGCCAAACAGGTTATTCGTCGGGAATTATCCATCAATTCTGATTTGGTTGTGGATATGGCAAGGGAAGCGCTCTCAACGATGTCTACCTTAGAGGGTGAAATAGAGATTTCATTACATCCATCAGATGTGGAAATGGTTCATCAACTGGCAGAGGGAAATCTAAAGGGGAAATCATGGAAGTTGGTCCCTGACCCAGACTTTTTACCCGGTGGTTGTCGAATTAAAACCCCAGTTTCATATGTAGATGCCACCATCGAAAAGCAAATGGAAATGGCATTGGGTGGTTTGATGGATGCCTGTGAGCATGACCTTGAAGTTTAGTCGGACTGAGTGATGTTTATAAAAAAAGCACTTAGCCTGCTGTCTCGGTTTAATTTCTCTAGAGGCAATGTGTACCTAGTAAATCCTTTCTTGGAAAATCTATGCGTCCATTAGCTGAGCTGAAATCAGAACGTAATGGCCGTATTACTAATCATCTGAATAAATTATCAGAAGGGCTTTCAACTTCCAGCCTCCAGGAAGAGGGTTCTCTTATTCGAATGGTTGGAATTAAGCTTGAAGCCGTTGGCTGTCAGGCACCTCTTGGTGGTCGTTGTCGGATTGAAACGGATGAAGGACATTCTGTAGAAGCAGAAGTGGTCGGTTTCTCTGATGGCAGTTTATTTTTAATGCCAGAAGGAAACCTACAAGGGATTAAGTTAGGTGCCAGGGTCGTACCCATGAATACCTCAGGTGTTGTTGCAGTAGACGAACAACTACTGGGTCGTGTTATTGATGGTGCTGGTAACCCTATAGATGGAAAAGGTAATTTAAAGTGCTTGCACCATAACCCGCTTCGAGGAAGTCCGATAAATCCATTACACCGTAGCCCAATTAAAGAACCTCTTGATGTGGGTGTTCGTGCTATTAATGCATTAATTACTATGGGGAAGGGGCAGCGTTTAGGTCTGTTTGCTGGTAGTGGCGTGGGTAAAAGTACGCTATTAGGGATGATGACAAGGCACACAGAAGCCGATGTGATTGTGGTTGCTCTAGTTGGAGAAAGGGGGCGTGAAGTTCGAGAATTTGTTGAAGACATTCTTGGCGAACAAGGTTTAGGTAAAGCTATTGTCGTAGCGACACCAGCAGATGACCCACCTTTAATGCGGGTTCATGGGGCATGGCGGGCTACGTCTATTGCTGAATATTTTAGAAGCCAGGGCAAAGATGTTTTATTACTTATGGATTCCCTCACACGCTTTGCGCAGGCTCAACGGGAAATTGGTCTGGCCGTCGGTGAGCCCCCTGTATCTAAAGGTTATCCGCCTTCAGTTTTTTCTTTGTTACCGACGTTGGTTGAGCGAGCAGGTAATGGTCAAAAGGGGTCGATTACCGCTGTGTACACAGTTTTAGTGGAAGGCGATGATTACAATGACCCGGTAGCAGATGCTGCCAGAGCTATTTTAGATGGCCATATTATCCTGTCTAGGGAGGTGGCTGATTCAGGGCTATTTCCGGCCATTGATATTGATGCTTCCATTAGTCGATCTATGGCAAGTATTGTCGATCAAAACCAATTGCTGGCGGCAAGAGAGTTGAAAAGCTTGTATGCCACATATCAGCAAAACCGTGATTTTATTAATATTGGCGCCTACCAGCAGGGTACGGATGATAATATTGATCGAGCTATTTATGCTGCACCGTATATGCGTAACTTTATCAAACAGACAGAAACAGAAAAGGTTACCATGGGAAATAGTCTGGCCTCTTTAGATGAGCTTTCAGGGGTATTTAATACAGCAACTATTGTTGATGAAACCCCGTGATGTTTGACTTTGGAGGTGTGTAGAATGAGCTTGAGCCAAGGTCTTAATAGGTAATATCTGATGGATGTTGGAAAAATAGGTAAAGTGGCTGCCGTCGCGAAGACTACTGAGCAAAAATCAGCTAAAGCATTGCAACAAAGCCAGCAAAGCTTTCAGCAAAAGCAGGATCAGCTTGATCAGTTGAAAAATTTCAAGCAGGAATATGAAGATAAGCTGGGAGTCATGGGGCAAGAAGGCATTGCTGCAAGGCAATTACAGGATTATCGATTGTTTCTGAGCAAGTTAAACTTTGCCATTGATCAACAGGCTGAAGAAGTACAAGCATCAGAGAAAAACCTTGCAGGCATGCGTAATCAGTGGATATCTGAGTCTCGTAGAAAGACGGCTTTAGATCATTTGGTCGATGAACAGCATAAAAAAGATATTCAAACCCAAGAAAGTACAGAGCAGAAAGAATCTGATGCAGCATCAATGACTCGAATGACGACCAAAAGTCCCTAATAAAGATAATCTAAGTAATACCTGAATACAGTAAATAAAATACTGGCATACATCTTGCTCAATCTCTGTTAATAAATAAGAGGATGAGTGATCGTGATACCAACCCTTAAAGCAGTACCCTTCACCACAGGGCAAGAAAGTAACGTATCTAATTCAGCTCAATCCCAGGAATACACTGGGGTGGGGGAAGATAAGAAAGCATTTGGTGACATTCTTAGTAGCCAAGAATCAGGCAACAAAGGAACTGATCACACTGGGGTAGAAAAGTCTCAGAGGGATGAAAGCGGCAATAAAGGTCATGGGGACGGCAAAGAATTGCCATCAGACTCAGAAAAAGGGAAATCAGAGTTTTCTTCAACAAATGAATCCAATTCAACAGCTTCTGCTGTAAAAGATAGCCCACCCCCTTCTCAATCATCACCTGATATAGAAAATAGCGAAAACACTAAAGAGCAAGCAGTGGTGTTGTTGCCACAAGCGACGGCGTTATTTGACTCTGAGCAAGTACCAGGTCAGGCAAAGCAGCCGGTTAATGATCAGGGCGCTCCCAAAGTACCGGGTGTACCTGACGTTGTTGCCCAGAAAGTAACCGATGCTATTTTTAATGATCCTGCTCTTACTAGAGAGGTTGGTGTCAACTCATCAGAATCGGTTGTAGATAGCTCAAATAGGGCGGCAAGTAGTTCCCCGATTATTGCTCAGTTATTGGGTGGCGGGGTTAAACAATCTGAAGGTAATAATTCTTCACAGAAAATTGATGCTTCAATGTTGGTGAGTGATGGGGAAGTTGTAGTTAAACCAACGATTGAAACTAAACCAGTGATTGAAGCTAAACCAACTATGTCACCACTTGCAGTTACAGGGAAATCGGATAATACAAGTGGGGCTTCAAATCATACTATTTCCATTGATGTTGCAAAGCATGACACAAGTGCATTGCGGCAAGGTTCATTAACCCCTGATGATTTTGCTGCAATTCAGCAGGCACTTGAGGGTGGTACTGCCAAGGAAAAGGCTATATTTGAATCTCTAGAGCAATTGACCAAACTAGAGACTTCATCATTAAAACCTGTAGCACTATCACAAGCAGGAGTCTCTACCCAAGTTCCTTTGGTTGCACAAACAGCTAATGGTATTCCTCAATTACTAGAATCGGGAATAGATTCAGTTTTAAAGGGAGGAGGTATGACAATGACATCCTCTCTGGGAGATTCGGGTTGGGATGGTGAGTTTTTGGGGAGAGTAAACATTTTGGTTAAGGGTGGTATTCAAGAGGCAAAAATTCAACTAAGTCCTCCTGAAATGGGCAGACTTGAAATCAAGATATCAACAGAAGGTGATTCTGCCAAAATTATGTTTGCTGTGGATAGTGTTGCTGCCAGAGATGCGATTGAACAAGCAATGCCTCGCCTACGTGAATTATTAGAGCAAGGTGGTTTGCAGTTATCGCACAGTGAAGTCGCTGATCACTCACAGTCACAAAAAGAACAGAGCCAAATAGATGAAGGGCTTGTAGGTGATAATTTGTCTTCTGAGCCTGAAGAGGATGGAGAAGGCGTCGAAACTTGGCAGTTAGGTGTTACCTCTACCAGCTCAACGGTGGATTACTATATTTAAATATGTGACGTGTATTGATAAGGTGCCAACCTTTCAGTAAGGCCATACGTTTGCTCTGTAACAAGTGATTTCAATTGTTAAGATAGGCACATAATCTATGGAAACATTAGATTTCCGTGCTTATCTTTTTTGATAATTTTTCCATGCTATTCCTTGATCATATCCCCTTTGTCTGTGTATAACCCTCATGGGTGTCAAAAGTCTGACCTTTAGAAAACCTGTTGATTTTTAACTTATTGATATTTAATGAAAAATATCAATGGTACGTTTTTTGCTTTATAGGTTTTGAGTAAGGTTCTAACTTTTGGCGTTTAGCTGAAAGGCTGGAAATTATATCTATGGAGTGAACATGGCAAAGGCAGAGAACGACTTAAATCTTGGCAATGGTAGTGATGATGCAGGTAAGCCAGAGAAAGGCAAAGGTGGCATGAAAAAAATCATAATAATAGTAGTAGCACTTCTGGTTGTAGGTGGTGCAGCAGCTGCATTTTTCCTGATGGGGGGTGATAGTTCAGAATCTTCAGCTGGGGAAGCCAGTGCCGATATTGAAAAAGTTGTCGAGGAAGAGGAACAAGACCCGATCTATCATGAACTTGTTAAAGACTTTGTCGTGACATTTGAAGATGGTGACGGTATTCGTTATCTACAGTTGAGTTTGCAAATAATGTCTTTCCAGCAGGAAGCAATTGACCGAGTTGATGCCAACATGCCTGCGGTAAGAAATGGCTTAATTATGCTTATTGGTGCTCAAAATTATGATGAGCTTAAGACCAATGAAGGTAAAGAAAGTTTACGTAAACAGATTTTGGATTCTGTTCAACAAGTAGCGCGTCTTAAGTCTGGTCAGAAATTGGAAGACGTACTATTTACTGGTTTTGTACTACAGTAGTGATGGTCAATGTCAACTAAAGAAGTTTTATCTGAAGGTGAGCTGGATGCGTTGATGGATAGTGTTTCAAGCGGGGATGTCCCGCTTGATGATTCTAATTCTAGTCAAGGTTGCCAGCCCTTTGATTTCAATACCAGGGAGCAGGCTTTGCTAGCGCAAATGCCAGCACTCAAAACGATTAATGAAAAGCATGCTCTGGCTCTGGTTCAGAGTATTCAATCGATTTTTAAGGTGCCTGTCGAGGTAGAGCCCTCAGTTATAACACTGATTAAATTAGAAGAATTTGTAGTATCTCTTACCGAACCATCCGGTATAAATACGGTAGAAATAAAGCCATTAAATGGCGCTTCTTTTGTAGTGCTTTCGGCTGAATTTTTGTCATTTTTTGTTAATCAATATTTTGGTGGAGCCCCTGGCGGAGCTACATTTAGTTCTTCACGCACGGAGTTAACCCCTACGGAAAGAAGAATTAATGATTTAGTGGTCGCCAGCTTTTTATCTGACCTTGAAACGTCTTGGGCAGAGAAAGTTGCACTAAATACAGAGCCTGAATCTTTTGAAAGTAATCCGGATTTTTTACAAATAGGTTCGCCTACAGAACTGGCTTTGAAGTTTTCTTTTTTGATCAAAGTATTTGAATGGGAAGGTAGTATCGATTGGGTTATTCCCTATTCATCGATAGAGCCATTAAAAAACCGTTTAGGTAATCCAGCAGCTACGATTAAGCAAAATAAACCGGCAGCAAACTGGGAAGGATATTTCCGTAAAGAGTTGCTTTCAGTCGACTTGGATGTCAGTGGTTTATTTTCTTCTAAAAATGTGAGTATCTCAGAGGTACTCAACTTAAAGGCGGGTTCAATTGTTCCTCTAAAGGTTCCAACTGACGTGATGCTTTGCATTGAAGGGCAGCCTTATTGCCTTGGCGAACACGGCGCTTTAAATGGTAAAAAATCTATAAAAATTAAAGAAATATTAAATTATGAAGATGGCTCTTTATAAGAGTTCAGGAGATGTTTGATGAACGAAACATTAGATGATGCTGTAGCTGAAGAAGCTCAAGCAGAAACAGCTCAACCAGAGGCAGAAGTTGAGAGCGCTGAGCCTCTGCAAGAGCTTCAGCCTGATGCCTCTGCAGCAGCGATGGCTGCAGGATCTGGGGGAGAAATAAATCTAGACGCACTGATGGATGTGCCAGTGACGCTGTCGGTAGAAATTGGACGTAGCAAGTTACCGATCAAGCAGCTGATTAGCTTAAATCAAGGTTCGGTAGTAGAGCTTGAGAGAGGGGTTAATGAGCCATTGGACCTGATGGTAAATGGAACCTTGATTGCTCGTGGCGAAGTCGTGGTTGTAGATGGTCAATTTGGTCTGCGTTTAATTGATATTGTTAGCCCATCAGAACGTTTGAAGAAGCTTAAATAATGCAAAAATTTTCATGGCTTTGTCGTGATAAATTGTGGTTTTCACTGCTTATTTTTTTTCAATCGGCGGTGGTTTTTTCGACAGAAATTCAAGAGAAAAAAGATCTGGCGGAACCTACGGTAGATATTTTTAATACAGCTTATTTATTTCAAGTTTTTGGCTCTTTATTACTGGTTTTTGGTTGTATTTTTGGGCTTATTTTTCTACTAAAAAAAATGAATGGGGTGCCAAGTAATCAAAATACACCTGTTCGTATATTGGGAGTTACTCGGATTGGTGCCAGAGAAAAAATTCTATTGATCGAAGCTGGAAACCAACAATTATTAGTGGGTATTGCCGCAGGAAATATCCGCACACTACATACCTTTGATGAGCCCATTGTGGACAGCAGTGAAATCGGTAGTAAAAGTGTTGATTTCGCTTCTTTGCTGGGTTCTTCCTTTAGTTCAAATAAATCAAAGTGATAGGAATAAGTTTGGTGCAGGGGAATGGTTCCATAAAGAGAAATACCTTGCTGAAGGTAATCAAATTGCTTTTGGTTGTGGCAGTAAGCAGTCTGTCATTATCGGTTGCTGCTGAAGCGACAATTCCACTGTTGTCAGTAGAACCCAATAGTAATGGGGGCACAGACTATTCAGTCACTATCCAAATTTTGATGTTAATGACCTTGCTGACATTGTTGCCGGCAGCATTGATTACCATGACATCATTTACCCGAATTTTAGTGGTGTTAGCTATTTTGAGGCAGGCTTTGGGTACGGCTCAAACGCCTTCCAATCAGATTTTGTTGGGTTTGTCCCTGTTTTTGACGCTCTTCATTATGTCCCCAGTTCTAGAGCAAGCCTACGATACGGGGTTAAAGCCGTACATGGAAGAAACCATGGCATTTGATGAGGCGTTGGCTAATGCAAAAGTCCCTTTTCGGGAATTTATGTTAAATCAAACTAGAGAAGCGGATCTCATTATGTTTGCTGAAATGGGGGGGTACGATGGTTTTGAAACGGACAACGATATTCCTTTGAAAGTATTGCTTCCCTCTTTTTTGACCAGTGAATTAAAGACGGCTTTTCAAATAGGTTTTCTAATTTTTATTCCATTTCTAGTGATTGACTTGGTGGTAGCGAGTGTACTGATGTCCATGGGTATGATGATGTTGTCTCCCATGCTGATATCACTCCCATTTAAAATTATGTTGTTTGTATTAATTGATGGTTGGTCATTAATTGTGGGCACTCTAGCGGCTAGCTTTGTTACCTGACGCCCTATTTTTGTAGGTTGGTTTTATAGATCAGTTTGATGGTTTGGCCAGGGGAGAAAAAAGATGACACCAGAAGCAGTATTAGATGTGGGGAGGGAAGCCCTGTATCTGACGATGATGATCGCTGCACCATTGCTACTTTCTGCACTGGCTGTGGGTTTGCTTATAGGTGTATTTCAGGCAGCTACTCAA
>JAJFKD010000017.1 GCA_021773405.1 Porticoccus sp. | reverse complement strand
CCTGGGACAAAGCCAAAGGGTTTGATGGCGCTTGCCCTGCATCAGCTTTTGTTGATCGTTCACAAGTGGATGATTTACAAGATCTGGAGCTGCGCTTAACCATTAATGGTGAGGTGAAGCAGTCGTCTAATACCAGCCATATGATCACACCTGTTCTGCCGTTAATTACCTACATTTCCCGCTATTTCACCCTTATGCCTGGAGATATTGTTCTAACAGGTACTCCTGCAGGAGTGGGGCCGATATATCCAGGAGATAAACTGACGGTGGAGTTGGTGGATATAATTTCTGTGGAAACACATGTAGTAGAGCGGTGATTAGATATTACGTTTACCTATCATAATGATGATAAAGCTGATGACTTCTTCGCTATTCTGATTGAAGCCTCGATACTGTATCCGCATAACACCTCTGTCGGGCTTAGAGTTTGAGGGTTTTATTGATAGTATTTCCGCTTCTGTTTGAATTGTGTCACCAGGGCGTACTGGCAACAAAAATCTAACTTCATCAATTCCTGGGCCTCCCATACAGACAGTGTTAAAAACTCCAGATTGCACCATTTTGCAAAAGCAAAGGTTTAGCGTCTGAAAGCCACTACTAATTAGCCCTCCATAGGGGCCATCTTTTGCAGCTTTTTTATCTGTATGGAAGGTTTGAGGGTCATACTTTTGGGCAAACTCAAGAATTTTTGGTTCATCCAGAGTGAAGCTATCGGCTTTAAAGCGTTCTCCGATAGAAAAATCATCTAGGTAGCGCCCTGTATACATATAGTTCCACCTTTATTTTTTTAAGGGTTTATTCACTTTATTATTTAAAACAGTAGCTTGTGTCAAATCAACAAGGGTTAAGGGTAAATGATCAAAAAAGGAATCTACAAGCACTTCAGGGGCAACCTTTATATGGTGCTCGATATTGCCCGCCACAGTGAAACGGAAGAAGAGCATGTGGTTTACCGTGCTCTCTATAAAAGCAGTAGTAAACATGGAGAGGACAATAGCCTTTGGATTCGTCCACTGTCCATGTTTGATGAAGTAATTGAGCGTGATGGTAAAACTGTTAAGCGTTTTGAATTTGTGGAAGAAGCATAACAGTGGATAGGAAGATGGTAAGGGGAATTGTATAGGGGGTAGCTGGGAAAATAGTAGGAGAAGTTGCTCGTATTAGTTAGGCATGCTGATTATTGAATTCTTAAAAGAGGGCGGCTATCAAAATCATTACGATTAACTAGCTCGCTAGTAATAGCGTCGGCAAATGCTGTATCCATATTTGTATTTGATTCTTCATATAGGCTCAGGATACTCCATAGTTTGCTGCTTGAGAGCATATCCACGCGAGTATCGATCCAGTGGTAAATTTTCTCACCTGATGGATCTGTTTCTACGTAAAAGCTCTTGTCATAGGAGTTTTGGGCTTGTTGTTTCATTAGTATTTCATTTATGTTGTTCATAACATGTTCTCTTTTTTTTCATTTGTTTTGTCATGGGTGCAACGATAATTTCCGTATATGTCAGCTAAATGGTGTTTTTATGACAAAACGATGACAGTTTTTTCCTCCAAATCAGCCTATAACACGGCTTGGTTAATAAGCCATCTGGACATTTGGCTGGTCAGCCATCAAAGTACGCATCGTTTTTTGTTTATGGTTATATGACTATTAATTTTTAATAATCAATCTTTAACAACACAGCTTTAGGGCTAGTGGATTAGGGTTCGTCAGTTAGGGTAAGTAAATGTCTTCAATTTTGTTCGAAAAAAAACGTGTTGATGTAAATAGTGTAAAAGTGCGTTTCGCAGCAATATTAATCAGTGTTTGTACCATGATGTATTTCATCAATATGCCGCTGATGTTGGGTCTGGCAGTAAAAGATCTTAGCCTGGAGCAATCACAAGTTTGGCTATTGGGTGGGCTCTTTTTGGGTGGTGCATCATTAGCGGCCATTCTTTCGGTCTTATTTATTCGTATCGCCCATTGGCAGAGGCTGATCTTTATCAGTGGGTTTATGAGCCTGTTGGCCTTTTTGCTGCCCATTTTTGTTTCAGGTTTTACTACCCTGTTGATTTGTCAGGCATTGGCCGGGTTCTTTGCTGGTATTGGTTATGCTGTTGCTATTGCCTGTTTAGGCGATGCTAAAAACCCTACTTGTAATTATGGGTTGGCGCTTACAGCACAAACTGCCATGGTTGCTTTGGTCAGTTACCAATTACCTAACATCGTTATTAGAGGAACGACATTTCACGAAGTTTTAATGGTGGTTGCGGGCCTGTCAGCTATTAGTATCTTATTGGGTACGATGATGCCCAGAAATGGAAAACGAGCTAGCTTAAAAAGTGCTATGACTGAGCAAAATCCTATCGCTGTTTTCGTTGCACTGTTTATTTTGTTGTTGGTGTTTGTGGGCGGCAGTTCAGTACGCAACTCCATTGAGCCGATTGCTTCCCGCCTAGATTTTGCAGCCACAGAGGGCGGCGGTGTGATGATTATTCTTGTCTTGGCTAGCGGCTTGGGTTCTTTAATTGCTGCGTTGATGGACTCTCGTTCGGGTTTTACCAAGCCTATGGTGATTGCCTTAGGAGTAGCTGCAACTATTTTGGTCATGGGTGTCTTCCAGCTTTGGCCAGAGCAAATTAGCCTGATCTTTGCTTTTTGTCTTGTTGGGGGTGCATGGAATTTTGCTGCGGCTTACGGCATGGGATTAACCGCTAAGCTTGATAGCAGTGGTAAATACACGCCGTTAATCGGTACCATGCAAATTATCGGCAATGTTGCTGGTATTGCCATCGTAGGTTCTTTAGTCGTTGGCGGTAGTTACGTATTGCCCTATATGTTTGCTGGTGTTGCATGGATTCTTGCTTTGGTTGTTGTTATTCCACTGGTAAAACGCAATCAGAAGCTTATTGCGACAAGCAATGATTGAGCTGTCCATAGTTGAGATACGGTTAAGGGATAGTTAAGACATAGTTAAGACATAGTTAAGACATAGTAGCTATCAGTTTAAATATGAACCGACTTAAGTGAGTTTAGAAAAGATGGATGAGCCAGATGGGAATAAAGCAGTAGAAGAGCCCCATTTGGCTAAAAGCCATGCTGATATAGATCCGCTTTCGCACCCTTTTGATACCCTAACACCAGACTTTATTCTGGATGCAATGGAGAGCCAGGGGCATATCTGTGATGGACGGCTCTTCCCCCTAAATAGCTACGAAAATCGGGTTTACCAAATCGGTATCGAAGGTGAAACACCGATTATCGGCAAATTTTATCGTCCCAATCGCTGGAGCACCGAACAAATTCTTGAAGAACACCAGTTTTGCTTTGAATTGGTAGAACAAGAACTCCCCGTGGTTGCACCGCTAACGAATACAGCCGGTGACAGCCTTTTTGAATACCAGGGATTTGAGTTCGCCTTGTTTCCTCGAAAGGGTGGTCATGGCCCAGAACTGGATAATCTCGATAATCTGTATCTGTTGGGTAAGCTGTTAGGTCGAATGCATGCCGTTGGTGCGGTAAATCCCTTCAAACATCGTCCCACACTGGATAGCCAAACCTTTGGTCATGAAGCATCAACACTTATTAGTGAACAATTTATTCCACAAGAATTAAAAGCCTCCTACGACTCTTTAATCCAGGATGTGATGCAGGCCGTGGATGAAACCATAGTAAACACCGGTACCGTTGAACATATTAGAGTCCACGGTGATTGTCATTCCGGAAATATTCTGTGGCGGGATGACAATGCCCATTTTGTAGATCTGGATGGTGCGCGAATGGCCCCTG
>JAJFKD010000160.1 GCA_021773405.1 Porticoccus sp. | reverse complement strand
CCACTTTAGCTCTTATTTTAATGGCGTAGTAATTCGAGGTAACGGTTAATGGTGCTGACTCCAAACCGATACCAGCTGTGATCTCGGAAGCCAAAAATGCTTCAAGGGAGGGAAAACCTGTTGGTGTCTGCTCTCGATAGTGGATGACTTGCGACCCTGAGAGCTCTGGATTGATGGCTTGAAGCACTTCTTCTGGCGCAGTATTGATATTGATCGGTGTGGTTTTGGGTAGGGCGCTAAACAGGTGTGAGGTTTGTTGATATTCTCCTGGTTCTGTTTCCATTAATGCCATCAATTCGGAGGGAGCCGATACATAACGATTGGGTGTTCGATAGGCTGGTTCCCGGGAAAAATATCTGAAATCTTCTGCTCCACTCATTTGGGGGCTGCTGTCATTGTCTACCCAGTCTATTAAATAAGGGAGCAGGTTGGATTTTGGCAACAGGTCGCTAAACAGATTTTTGAGAATGATATTGTGCTCGTTACTGGCACCAACATTGTTGAGATTAATCAGCCCTTGTTCATCTACAATTTCGATAGCAATCTCATTGTTATCTTTTATATTACCTGGATGATAGATGGGTAATTTCTTAGGTATTACCGAGGCACTTTGATGTTCAGCTTTGAGTGATTCCTGATTGCTATACAGCCATTGCCGGGCCTGAGCCTCACCTGATAAGGCATATTGATAGGCCTGAGCTTCAGTCATTAACCAACGGGTACGTTCGATATCCAGTTGAGAACGGGTAATCAATTGTGTGGCCAGAATGGTAATGACGGCAAAAATAAGAAGGACGCTAATCAATGCTGCACCGGTTTGGCCTGTTTTTATAGAGAGTATCATGTGGACTGGTTACCTCCCTCACGGATGGCAAACAGTCGTTCAATATCACCAAAAGGTTGGACGGTTAAACGGATTCGAATTCCCGCTGGAATACTATTATCTTCAGCTTTTTCATTGTTATTGCCGTCATTAAAGTCTGGTGAATTTGGTGGCCAGTGGAAAAAGGTGTTACCGCTATTATCAATAAACTGCACTTCAAAATAATCAACATTGTTGAGTAATATTTGTTGGTGCGGTTTACTCTCTGGCGCTTGATCGAGTACTGGCCAGTAGTGACGCATCAGTGCATTGGTGCCAATCTCTGTGGGCTCAACCAGATAGCCCACACGTTGTAGAGAACTGCGTTGCTCCCCAAGAGGGTTTGGCCAGCCGTCACGTGTGAGTAATAGCGGATACCCCGCAATTAGGGTTGTAAGTGCGTCTTCCCGCTCACCAAGAGTGTTACGAATGGGACGGTTGACGATGCTTCTTATGTCCCTTGCCAGCAGCCACATGCCGCGATGCAATTCTCTCAATTGGCCAGACCGTTGTTCCATCCGTGATTTACTCGTAGTGACACGATCCAATACCTGCCAGCTTCCCAGCGCAATAACAGCAAATATGGCGATAGAGACCATCACTTCAAGTAGGGTAAAGCCCATCTGTTGCTTGTTGGCAGTGTTTGGATGCACTAGTGTTCCCCTACAAAACTGGTCAGAGTAACAACAGCATTGGTTGAAGAGTTTTTGTGCTCTTCCCTGAATACGTTAACGACAATTTTTCTCAAGTTTTCGTTCGAGGTGTTTTCAATCAGTTGTTCTACCCGCCATTCCCGATTGGCTGAGTTGACCACAAATTTATTATTACCCGTATTGGGCCAAGGTTGCTCCAATCGTACTTCTGCCAGTGAATTTTCCGCCACCCACAAAGCCAGGGTTTTTTCTTCCAACCGTGTTAGTTGATGAACACTTCTGGTGCTTTGTTCCATAATCACCAGGGCGCTGATGGCAAAGATAGCCAGTGCCACCAGAACTTCCAATAAGGTAAATCCCTGTGCTTTCTGGTTCATCCGGGCATAACTTTTTAGGCTATTGTTTTTCATCTAATTATTAAGCCTACGGCTTTGTTAAAGCTGAATAAATCTGGCCAAAGCCATCCCCTTTAATCTGAACGGGGTTACGTTTAGTATCAGATAGCAGTATGTCAAAGGGGGTATATTCACCACTGGAGAAAAATAATAGTAAGGGCTTTTCTTTTTTCTCGAGTTCTCGCAGTAGAACTTTGGTTTCTTTACGCAGTTGAATGGGTTCTTCTATCGTTAGCTCAATGGGTCCATCAATTGCGTAGTTTTGAAAAACTGTGCCCTCTGGTTTTAGCCACAGGCCGGCTTCATTCAGTTGTTCAAAGCGATATTGTTTTTGTTCTTCCTGATAAAACCAGCCTAGGGTGATCTGTTTCATCATTGCCGCATCTGCTGCTTGGTTAAAAGCCAATTTAAGTCGGGATGCTTCAGCCGTTAGCCTACGTTGATCTGCTGCACCAAAAGAGATCACTGTGACCCCCACTAAAATACCGATAATAGTAATGACCACCAATACTTCCAGCAGGGTAAAGCCTCCCTGGTCGGTATTGGGGTAGGTGTTAAGGCAGAGCTTTGTTTTGGCTGGTTGTAGTTTCACAAAAGCCTCACAGCTCCCAGCTCAGAATATCTTTACCCGTTTCATCTCCGCCTTCTTTACCATCGGCACCGTGGGAATAAAGGTCATAGGGGCCATTATTGCCTGGGCTGATGTATATGTAGTCATTCCCCCAAGGATCTTTAGGTGTTTTTGGT
Source organism: Porticoccus sp. (assembly GCA_021773405.1). Taxonomy (GTDB): domain Bacteria; phylum Pseudomonadota; class Gammaproteobacteria; order Pseudomonadales; family Porticoccaceae; genus Porticoccus. Next base: position 696 of record JAJFKD010000160.1, on the reverse strand, counting down.
AAATAACCTTCAGGGTTCCAGTTTTTGGCTTCAGGGAAGCCAGCGGGTTTTGTGGTCAGTGCTTCTAGCCCTTGATCTGTAGAGGGGTAGTTAAAGTTGTCCAGGCGATAAAGGTTTAGAGCATTGCCAATGGCACGGATATCGCTTTTGGCTGCAGTAATTCTGGTTTCTTCAGTGCGTCCAAGAATATTGGGAACAATCAATGCACCCAAAATACCCAAAATAATAACAACCACCATAATTTCGATTAGGGTAAAGCCTGCTTGTTTATGGTTAAGTTGTTTAAAGTTACGTTGTTTTAGGCTGGCTTGTTGAAAGTTAAGCTGTTTTCTCATACTTAATTTACCAATTGATTGAGGTTTAATATGGGGAGTAACACTGCTAATACGATAACCATGACCACACCGCCCATGACGAGAAGAGTGATGGGTTCAAACAGTCCTACCAGCATGGCGACACGTTGCTGCAAATCATTTTCCTGGCTTTCTGCGGCCCGGTGCAGCATATCGGATAGATCACCACTTTGTTCACCACTGGCAACCAGTTGCAGCATCATCGGAGGGAAAAGCCCACTTTCTTCCAGGGCTTTATTGAGGCTAATGCCTTCTTGAACTTTGACCTGGGCTTGATCTGTTGCCACCTTAAAATAGGCATTGGAAGCCACAGATGTAGCGATGGGCATGGCTTCCACCAGGG
>JAJFKD010000159.1 GCA_021773405.1 Porticoccus sp. | reverse complement strand
ATTCAAATGGGAGGGCATGGCCCTTATGTTTGGTCGGCTTACGTGATTTCTTTGAGTGTGTTGATTTGGCTAATTGTTAGTCCTCTTCGTCGGAAAGCAAAGCTATTAAAGGATATTGCTCGGGAACAGCAAAGAGATCTTGCCAGGCAAGGCACTAATGGTAGTTCTAATGTGTCTACATAAGCCTGGTTAAGTAAGCCCAGTACAAAATTAGTTCAAACAGAACACTTTAAAGAGAAAGTTATGCATCCAATTCGACGACAGCGCCTGTTTATGGTGGTTTTTATTGTAGTGATCGCTTCAATAGCTGTTGGCCTATTGAGCTTTGCTCTGCGTGAGAACATTAATCTGTTCTATCCGCCCTCAGATATTGTGTCCGGAGAAGCGCCAAAAGGTGTACGTATACGGGCTGGAGGAATGGTGGTGGCAGGAAGTATGGTCAGAGCAGATGATTCGTTGTTAACACACTTTCAGATAACCGATGGTGAAGCCCAAGTGAATGTGCAGTACACCGGTATTCTTCCAGACTTATTTGCCGAAGGTGAAGCTGCAGTTGTCACCGGTGAATTGAATGATGAAGGTATGTTTATGGCTTCTGAAGTATTGGCTAAGCATGATGAAAACTATACGCCACCAGAAGTTGCTGAGGCTATGCAGGAAGCACATGATCGAGCTAAAACCAAGGACGTAGATGCTGAACCAGCAAAAGCTCAAACCTCAAAGTATTAATCAGAGTTTTCTTAAGAGTATTAATAGTTTTTCCTTCTAAAATAACGCCATTAGGAAAACCCGAATAGGAATAATGAATAAATGATTGCTGAATACGGGCATTTTGCACTGATATTGGCATTGATATTGGCACTGATTCAATCCGTGTTGCCTTTGGTGGGTGCTGCTTCTGGAAACCGTTTGTGGATGGCAACGGCCAGACCACTGGTTTCTGGTCAAACGCTGATGGTGTTATTTAGTTTTGGGTGTTTGGTTAGCTTATTTCTCCATGATGACTTTTCAGTGCGCTATGTGGCCGCAAATTCAAACACTTTATTACCAGATCGATACAAGGTGAGTGCAGTATGGGGTGCCCATGAAGGCTCATTGTTACTATGGGTATTGATTCTGGCTCTATGGAGTTTTGCCGTTGCTTTGTTCAGCCGTACCTTGCCACAGCAGCTTGTTGCGCGTGTATTAGGTGTTATGGGCCTGATTAGCGTTGGGTTTTATTTGTTTTTGCTCTTTACATCAAATCCTTTTGAGCGAAACCTGCCGTTTTTTCCAGCTGAAGGCGCGGACCTAAACCCGCTACTTCAAGATGTGGGTTTAATTTTTCATCCTCCCATGCTGTATATGGGCTACGTCGGTTTTTCCGTGGCTTTTTCTTTTGCTATTGCAGCGCTCATGTCCGGAAGAATGGATGCCGCTTGGGCACGCTGGACTCGCCCTTGGACGAATGTAGCCTGGGTATTTTTAACCTTAGGTATTACCTTGGGAAGCTGGTGGGCGTACTACGAGCTGGGTTGGGGTGGCTGGTGGTTCTGGGATCCGGTTGAAAATGCCTCATTTATGCCTTGGTTGGTAGGTACAGCATTGGTCCATACCTTGGCTGTGACAGAAAAGCGTGGTGTTTTTAGGAGTTGGACATTACTGCTGGCAATTTTTGCTTTTTCCCTAAGCCTGCTGGGTACCTTTTTGGTTCGTTCCGGGGTGCTGACATCAGTTCATGCATTTGCTGCTGACCCCACAAGAGGTGTTTTTATCCTGGGCTTTTTAGCCGTTGTAATTGGCGGCTCATTAACGCTGTATGCTATCAAAGGGCCGACGATTAAAGGTGTCTCTCATAAAGCAGTCTCGCATTTTTCTGGTATATCCAGAGAGATGTTCATACTGATCAACAATATCCTGTTGGCCAGTATTATGGTGATTATTTTACTGGGTACGCTGTACCCCCTAATTGCAGATGTTATGGATTGGGGAAAAATCTCTGTAGGCCCGCCTTATTTTAATTTGTTTTTTATCCCTCTGATGTTGCTGCTGGCAGTTTTGATGGCAGTAGGGTCTGTGCTCCGCTGGAAGCGTAACTCGACAAGTAATCTAAAGCGTTATTTTAATATTCCAATAGTGCTGGCTTTAGTTCTAGGGGCGATACTTCCAGTATTTTATGGTGAAGGTTACGAGATAATGGCAGCAGTGACTTTGGCAGTTGCTGCGTGGGTCTTTGCTGTCACCCTGATAGATCTATGGCACAAAGCCAGGCATTCACGATCTTTATTGTCAGGTTTGGCTCGCCTGAAAGGTAGTTATTACGGAATGGTTATTGCCCATTTAGGTATTGCTGTCTGTATTGTTGGTGCAGGGATGACGAGTCTTTATAGCGTCCAGCGTGATATCCGCATGGAGCCAGGTGATGTGGCTCAAGTAGCTGGTTATCAGTTTGAGTTCATGGGTATGAGAGAGGTACAAGGGCCTAATTATCTTGCAGATCAAGCATCAATTGTTGTGACTAAGAATGATCGTTTTATCAATGAGCTAACTCCAGAAAAACGACGCTATGTTGCCAGCGGTCAGACCATGACAGAAGCTGCTATCGATGGTCGATTAATGCGTGATTTATACGTTGCCTTAGGTGAACCGCTAAAGGGTGATGCGTGGGCCATTCGCGTGTATGTAAAACCGTTTGTCCGTTGGATTTGGTTGGGTGGGTTATTGATTTCAATCGGTGGATTATTAGCTGTGTTAGATAAGCGATATCGGCGTTATAAAGTTTCTGCTGAAGCACCAGCGGGTAGTGGGAGAAGCCTTGCCTCGTAGCGGCATAGGGCAAAATAAATATGCAAAGATTAAAGTTATTTGTACCGCTGTTTATTTTTATTATTTTAGCGGTATTCCTATTAAATGGGCTTGAGCGTGACCCTAATGCCATGCCTTCAGCATTGATTGATAGGCCTGTGCCGGAATTTTCTTTGCCTGTACTAGGTGATGAAGAATCAGTAGTGACCCAGAGTGTTTTTCAGGGGCAGCCAGCTTTGCTTAATGTTTGGGCGACCTGGTGTATTTCCTGCCGTGTAGAACATGCGTATTTAAATTATCTTTCTGAACAAGGTATAAGGATTATCGGTTTAAATTATAAAGATGACATTGCTGATGCCAATAAATGGTTGTCTGAAAAAGGTGATCCATTTGCGCTAAGTATTGTGGATGCCTCCGGTCGTATGGGGCTTGATCTCGGTGTATTTGGTGCACCTGAAACCTATGTGATTGATAGCTCTGGCACTATTCGATATAAGCATGTGGGCGTGGTGGATGACCGGGTATGGAAAAAGCATCTACTACCGGTATGGACGGCAGTGCAGTCAAGTAATCAATAAATGAGCAGTATTTAAATAAGTTTTTTAAAGAGCTTTTTATTTAGGATAAGAAAATGGCAGAAGAAGATTATCAACGTGGTATGGGTGTTCGTCGTAAGGTTATGGGCGATGAATTTGTCGATAAAGCAATGGATGCAGTGACAGATTTCACTCAACCTGTGCAGGATTATATTAACGAAAATTGCTGGGGATCGGTGTGGGCTAGATACACGTTGCCACTCATGACCCTCTGTATTTTTACCAGTGCTGGATTGGCGGCGGTTAAGGCCCCCACTGAATTAAAAGGGCCTGAGCGTGGG
>JAJFKD010000158.1 GCA_021773405.1 Porticoccus sp. | reverse complement strand
AGGGCGGTATTTTGGAAGACCCTTGGGCGGAGCCTGAAGAAGACATGTGGCGTTGGAGTGTGTCTCCTGAAAATGCCCCGGATGAACCGACTTACCTGGAATTGACCTATGAGAAGGGTGATATTGTTGCCATTGATGGTAAGCCAATGTCTCCAGCGACTGTTCTGGCGTACCTCAATAAGGTAGGTGGTGATAACGGTGTTGGTCGTTTGGATATTGTTGAAAACCGTTATGTCGGTATGAAATCTCGTGGTTGTTATGAGACACCGGGGGGTACTATTATGTTACGTGCTCACCGGGCGATTGAGTCTCTGACTTTGGATCGAGAATCTGCTCATTTGAAAGACAGTGTGATGCCTAAATATGCTGAAGTAATTTACAACGGTTATTGGTGGTCTCCCGAGCGAAAAATGCTTCAGGGAATGATTGATGAAACTCAGGATGTCGTCAATGGCCAGGTGAGAGTGAAGCTCTATAAAGGCAATGTGATTGTTGTTGGTCGTCAGTCTGAAGATAGTTTATTTGATGAAAAAATTGCTACCTTTGAAGATGATGCCGGAGCTTACGATCAAAAAGATGCAGAAGGTTTTATCAAGCTCAATGCATTGAGGTTAAGAATAGCCGCCAATAAGGGACGCAATCAGGGTTGATTTTGATTGTGACAATGACCAACTTGACGTAAATCAATATGTACGTTGAGTGCTTAGGGAATAATACTTGAGGGGTAGACGTGCGGAGTACACATCTACCCCTTTTTTAGATTTTTAATCACCGGACTAACTACGAGAAAATTAAAATGAGTAGCAATGTCACAACTTCCGGAGAAACACCGGTTTATAACACCAGAGTGGTCAAACAATTTGCCCTGATGACTGTAGTTTGGGGAATTGTGGGTATGCTGGTTGGCGTTATTATTGCCGCTGAGCTGGTATGGCCAGACCTAAACATGCAATTGCCCTGGCTTCACTTTGGCCGTTTGCGCCCTCTGCATACCAATGCTGTTATTTTTGCTTTTGGTGGCTGTGCATTGTTTGCCTCGGTCTACCATGTAGTTCAGCGAACCTGTCATACGCCATTATTTTGTAATTGGCTTGCGGGTTTTACCTTCTGGGGCTGGCAGCTCATTATTGTAGCCGCTGCGCTAACACTTCCCTTGGGAATGACCAGTGGTAAGGAATACGCTGAGCTGGAGTGGCCCATTGATATTGCTATTACCTTAGTTTGGGTGTCATTTTCAGTGGTTTTCTTTGGCACTATTATTAAGCGAACGACCTCGCATATTTATGTAGCCAACTGGTTTTTTGGTGCCTTTATTATTGCTGTTGCTGTGTTGCATTTGGGTAACAGTGCTGCTGTACCTATCAGCCTGACAAAATCCTACTCAGCCTACGGTGGTGCCATTGATGCGATGATTCAATGGTGGTACGGACATAATGCGGTTGGATTTTTCCTGACAGCTGGCTTTTTGGGAATGATGTATTACTTCGTGCCGAAGCAAGCGGAGCGTCCGGTTTATTCTTACCGTTTGTCTATTGTGCATTTCTGGGCTTTAATCGCTGTATATATTTGGGCTGGCCCACACCATTTGATGTACTCAGCATTACCTGATTGGACCCAAAGCTTGGGTATGGTGATGTCGTTAATTCTTCTTGCGCCTTCTTGGGGCGGTATGATTAACGGAATGATGACCTTGTCTGGTGCGTGGCACAAACTACGTTATGACCCGACATTGCGCTTCCTGGTGGTTTCACTTTCCTTCTATGGTATGTCTACCTTTGAAGGGCCAATGATGTCGATTAAGACAGTGAATGCACTATCTCACAACACTGACTGGACCATTGGTCACGTACATTCTGGTGCGTTGGGTTGGGTTGCAATGGTGTCTATCGGCATGCTGTATCACTTGATCCCTGTGCTCTATAAACGTTCACAAATGTACAGTGTTCAGCTGATTAATCTCCACTTCTGGCTCTCTACCATTGGTACTGTTCTTTATATTGCTTCTATGTGGGTCAACGGTATTGCACAAGGTTTAATGTGGCGTGCATTCAACACAGATGGCACTTTGACCTATAGCTTTGCTGAATCTATTGAAGCCAGTTACCCCGGTTACTATGTGAGGCTTTTGGGTGGAACAATTTTCCTCTTCGGTATGTTTATCATGGCATACAACGTTTGGCGCACTGTTCGTGGTGATGAACAGAAACAAATGGCAAACGCAGAAGTTCAGGCTGCTTAAAGGAGAACAACGGTGAAACACGATATTGTTGAAAAAAATATAGGCCTGATGATTGTCCTAATTGTTGTCGCAATTAGCTTTGGTGGACTGGCTCAGGTTATTCCATTGTTTTGGCAGGCCGATACCACAGAACCTATTGAAGGATTGAAACCATGGGGCCCTGTTGCCCTAGAAGGGCGTGATATCTACATCCGAGAAGGTTGTAATGTCTGTCATACCCAAATGGTTCGACCTTTCCGTGCTGAGACTGAGCGTTATGGTCACTACTCAGTAGCGGGTGAACAGGTTTACGAACATCCATTCCTTTGGGGTTCCAAACGCACAGGTCCAGATTTGGCAAGGGTAGGTGGTCGTTACAGTGACGATTGGCATCTTGCACACCTTTATAACCCTCGCGATGTGGTTCCTGAATCAAATATGCCAGCTTTCCCTTGGTTATTTGAGGAGACGGTAACTGGTGAAGAAACTGCGAAGAAAATGTCAGCTCTGAGATTGGTCGGTGTTCCTTATACCGACGAAGACATTGCCAATGCTGCCAAACCATTTGAAAGTGGTGAGGTAAAAGAAGTAGACGCACTTGTAGTCTATTTGCAAGAACTCGGCACTTTGCTGACAAGGAAACGCTAATGGACCAGGGCACACTGCAAGGTATTGGTACTGTTTTGGCAATGGTCGCCTTCCTAGGCGTGTGCTGGTGGGCTTTTAGTAGCCACAAGAAAAAAGATTTTGAAGAGGCAGCTCAGCTGCCATTTAACGACGAACTAAAGTCGTCCCAGAACGAAGATAAATAGAGGTAGGACCTGTTATGAGTACCTTCTGGAGTATCTGGATCATCGTCATCACTGCCGTAACAATCGCAGGATGTACTTGGTTACTGTTTGCTAACCGTAAGATTGAAGCTTCCTCAGAGGAAGTTGAAGATGGTGAAGCACCTAAAACGGGCCATGTTTATGATGGCATCGAAGAATACGATCACCCTCTGCCAGGTTGGTGGTTCAATATGTACCTTGGCACTGTTATTTTTTCTGTGGTTTATTTGGTGTTGTACCCGGGTATGGGTAGTTATGCCGGTGTATTGGGCTGGACCCAAACTGGCCAATGGCAACAGGAAGTTGATGAAGCCGAAGCCAAATACGCGCCGATTTATGAGCAATATGCCAACATGTCAGTTGAAGAGCTTATTGCTAATCCTGATGCGATGAAAATGGGCCGTCGTTTGTTTAACAACAACTGCTCTGTTTGTCATGGTTCTGATGGTCGAGGCAGTTATGGCTTTCCTAATCTGGCAGACAGCGATTGGTTGTACGGTGGCAGCGCAGCTGAAATTAAAGCGTCTATTACCCACGGTCGAAAAGGCGCTATGCCAGGGTGGGGTTCGGTTATTGGTGATGATGGTGTCGATAATGTTGCTGAGTATGTATTTAAAATCAGCGGGCGTGAACACGATGCTGAAAAAGCAGTAGAAGGTGAGAAAGTCTACGTAACTTATTGTGGCTCTTGTCATATGCCTCAAGGTACCGGAATGGCGGCCTTGGGTGCACCGAACTTAACAGATGGTGTATGGCTCTATGGCGGTTCTCCATCTTTAGTTCGACACTCTATTCGCAATGGTCGTAACGGGAATATGCCAGCCCAGGATGAAATGTTAAAGGCTGAAAAAATTCACCTGCTGACGGGTTATGTGTATAACTTGTCGAAGAATCAGCAATAAGTAAAATTAGCAATAAAAAGAAAGCTAGTAACATTTATTAGTAACAAGCGGGAAGTTTTAAACCAAAGCTCTGTATTGGAGTGCTTTTATGAGTGAAGAAAAAACCCCTTTGGACCAGCAAGGTGATGCTGCCCACGAGGATGTTATTCAGGTACTGGATTTATATCAAACTAGAGAAAAGATACAGACCAGAAAGCTACCGGGGTTTTTTCGAGATTTAAGGCGCTGGACATGGATGCCCATGCTCAGTGCCTACTTCCTTCTTCCCTGGATTAATCTGGATGGCCGTCAGGCAATTTGGTTTGACCTTCCCGCACGAAAATTCCATGTATTTTGGATTACCTTTTGGCCACAAGACTTTATGTTGCTGGCCTGGGCGTTAATTATTTCTGCATTTTCGCTGTTTACCGCGACGGTACTTATTGGACGTGTCTGGTGTGGATTTACCTGCCCACAAACCGTATGGACTATGTTGTTTATGTCCATTGAGGACATGTGTGAGGGAGATCGCAACCAACGTATTAAGCTGGATAAATCCCCCTGGAACCTCAATAAGTTTAAGAAGCGTGGTAGTAAGTTTTTTCTCTGGGGGTTGCTGGCCCTAGCCACTTCCCTGACCTTTGTTGGATATTACAATCCAATCAGAGATCTAGTGCCCGAAATGCTTAGTTTTTCTGCGCACCCTGCAGCAGTATTTTGGACATTTGCTTTCGCGTTATTAACATTTATGAACGCCGGATTTTTGCGTGAACAGGTGTGCATGTATATGTGCCCCTATGCCCGCTTTCAGTCGGTGATGTTTGATAAAGATACCCTGATCGTTTCTTATGATGAAGAGCGTGGTGAGCCACGTGGTGCGCGTAAGAAGACAGCTGACCGCGTGGCAGAAGGCAAGGGCGATTGCGTAGATTGTTCTCTTTGTGTACAGGTTTGCCCGACTGGGATTGATATCAGAAATGGTTTGCAGTACGAATGTATTGATTGCGGTTTGTGTATTGATGCCTGCAACACTGTCATGGATAAGATGAATTATGATCCTGGGTTGATTAAGTTCACCACTGAGCATGCAATGAAGCATGGTAAAACTCATATCCTGCGTCCCAGGTTTATTGGTTATGTTGTTGCCTTAACAATTATGACCGGAGCATTTGGCTATAATATTTTTAATCGTATGCCTCTGGAGGTAGACATCATTCGCGACCGCAATGTGATGTACCGCGAAAGTGCCATGGGGTTAGTGGAGAACATTTATACTCTCAAAATTAATAATATGGATACCAAAGATCATAGCTATAGTATTCAGATTGAGGGGGACCACGAGTTTAGTTACAAAGGCTCCACAGAGGTTTCTGTTTTAGAAGGTGAGGTCATGACCATGCCCGTTAGCGTGGCTTTGGATCCAGGCTTGATGAAAAGCCCCAATATTGATGTAAAATTTGTCGTAGAATCACTAGATGACCCATCCATACATGCGACAGAAGAAAACCGCTTTATTGGTCCGCGTCTGCGTCGTTAACAGCGAACGGACGCTAATTAATCACCCATCAATTATCAACCGGTCTACATAGCGGTTTTTTGAGGAATATTCTTTGAGACAAGGTTCATCCCTAGATAATAAACCCTGGTACCGTCAATTTTGGCCCTGGTTTTTGATTGCATTGCCAGCCAGTGTAGTGGTTGCCGGGTTGACCACGGTTTATATCGCTTTCAAGGGTGCGGATCATTTGGTAAACGACAATTATTACCGTGATGGCCTGGCCATTAATCAGCGGTTGGAGCAGGATCAAGTGGCCCTAAAAATGGGGCTGACAGCAGATATTAGTTTGGATGCTGAAAGTGGTGAACTGTTTGTTGTTATCAAAGGTGCAGAAATTAGTGCCAAACAATTATTTTTACAGTTGCTTCACCCAACCGATGAGAACCGTGATAGAGATTATATTCTGTCATTAATGGCACCAAACCGATATAGGGTCGACTTAAATGTTGGTTTGAATCATCGTTACTATTTACGCCTTTTTCCTGAGTCTGGTCGGGAGTGGCGCTTAAATGGTGAAATAAACTTTACCGATTCTAATCAGGCTACTCTGCGAGCTCAATGAGCCACGAAAGCTGTTATCACTGCGGCCTTCCTGTTCCCGCAAGCACCCACTTCACTGTTGAGATTAAGGGCGAAAGCCAACCTATGTGTTGCCCGGGCTGTCAGGCTGTGGCAACAGCTATATGTGATGGTGGATTGTCGAGGTTCTATCAATATCGGGCAGCTAATGCGACACGACCAGATCTTTCTAAGCAGTCTGTTTTAGAAGCCTATGATTTGCCCGAAGTACAAGCGGATTACGTAGAGCAAATACCAGATGTTTCTGGAAAGCCAAGTCATCTGCGCATCCAGCTATTGGTGGGTGGTATTACCTGTGCAGCTTGTGCATGGTTAATTGAACAACATTTAGAAAAATTGTCTGGAATCCTGAGTGTCCGGGTGAATGTCACTAATCACCGAGCTGTGGTGGAATGGGATGCCCAACAGTTAAAGCTGAGTGAATTACTTAAAGCATTTTTAACCATTGGTTACGATGCCAGACCTTCCAGTGATGAAGCTGCCCGATCCTTAAGAGAAAAAGAAAACCGCCGTTTTATTCAGCGCCTGGGTGTTGCGGGTCTTGGGATGATGCAGGCAGGCATGATTGCCGTAGGTCTCTATGCTGGCGCATTTCAGGGAATGGATCCAGTCTGGCAAAACTACCTGCGTTGGGTCAGTTTAATTATTGCATTGCCAGTGGTGTTGTTTTCAGCTTATCCATTTTTCCAAGCAGCCATACGAAATTTGCGTATAGGCCATCTGACCATGGATGTGCCGGTATCTCTGGCTATAGGGTTGGCATTTACAGCAAGTTGTTGGGCAACCGTTTCAAAAACTGGCGAAGTGTATTTTGATTCTGTCTCCATGTTCACGTTCTTCCTATTACTGGGCCGTTATTTGGAAATGCGTGTCAGACATCGTAACGACAGTTACGCAGAAGGGCTGGGCCAACTATTACCCCCAACAACCACTAAACTATCTGAACAGGGTGAAGTATCCGTACCAGTTAAATCACTACAGGCAGATGATCTGATTCGGATTGCTGTAGGTGAAACTATTCCCTGTGATGGCAAGATAGAGGAGGGTGTTAGCAGTGTGGTGGAAGCGGTATTAACGGGTGAACAATTACCGGTATTTAAACAGCCTGGTGATTTGGTCAGTGCGGGTACAGTGAATAGTGAGAACCCTCTAATTGTCAGAGTTTCTGCTGTAGGTAAACAAACCCGGTTGTCTGCCATTTTGAGTTTGGTGGAACAGGCTAAGACAGAAAAGCCAGTACAGGTTGCTTTGGCTGATCGTGTTGCAGGTTATTTCGTTTTAGCCGTTTTATTTATTGCTGCTGGTGTTGCGTTGTGGTGGTGGCAGCATGAGCCACAGCAAGCCTTGTGGGTGGTGTTATCGGTATTGGTGGTAACTTGCCCTTGTGCACTTTCATTGGCCACGCCTGCTGCGATGGCTGTGGCAACAGGTGCCTTGAGACAGAAAGGGTTTTTAGTCAGCCGTGGTCATGTGTTAGAAGTCCTATCTTCGGCAGATCAAATGATCTTTGATAAAACCGGCACGCTAACCCTGGGCAATATGACCATTGCCGAGGTAATTCCTCTCTCTGGTCTTTCTAAGGAGGTGCTTTCTAAAGAGGTACTTTCTGAAAAGACATTGGTACAGATTGCTGCTGGATTAGAGAGTGGGTCTCGTCATCCGATATCTAAAGCCTTCTCAGAAATTGCTGAAAAGATTGCTGTAAATAATATAGAGCAGCAGGTTGGAGCTGGTATTTCTGGCATGGTCGATGTTGACGAGATACCGGGCAATATTTTTAGCGCTACTGGATTGAATACAGCGAGTGGTCAGATAAAAGTGGCTATAGGTCAGCCTAGTTATATTACCAGTCTATTTGATATTGCTTTGCCAGTTTTACCTACTAATGATGCAACAAAGCTACCCTTATTACTGGCAACTGAGCAGGGCCCATTGGGCTGGGTTTTGTTACAAGATCAGTTGCGCCCTGGTGCGGCTGAAGCCATCAGGAAACTTAAATCCGCAGGATTAGGTGTTTCGCTCCTGAGTGGTGACAGAGAAAATTCTGTGGCTGATATGGCACAAAAATTAGGTATTGAACACTGGTTCGGGGAAATGTCGCCTGAGCAAAAATTGATTCAGGCTAAACAGTTACAGCAGAGTGGACATAGGTTAGTCATGGTGGGGGATGGCATCAATGATGTACCTGTACTCAGCGGTGCTGATGTATCTGTAGCCTTGGGTGATGCCACAGATTTTGCCCGTATTCATGCCGATAGTATTATGTTGTCAGGTAATTTGGATACATTACCTAATGCTATTGCACTAGCCCGTGCAACCCGAAGCATTATTCGTCAGAATCTTATATGGGCATTACTCTATAACCTTGTGGCTTTGCCCTTGGCAGCGGCCGGAATGATACCACCCTGGGCAGCGGCGATAGGAATGTCAACCAGTTCGCTATTGGTTGTCCTCAATGCACTGCGTCTTAATCGCCTGTAGCGAGGAGACTCATTGTAGGAAACAAGTAATAGGAAAGCTTTTTAATAGCAAAACTTTTAATTAGGAAGACTTTGAATAGGAAAACATGTGGCTAGTCTTTATCTATTAATTCCCGTTTCACTGATTTTTTGTGCCCTGGCAATCGCGATCTTTTTCTGGGCAGTAAATAGTGGTCAATATGACGACCTTGATGGTGAAGGCGAGCGCCTGTTGTTTGGCGATGATGATTTAGAAGAGAAATCAGATGATTCGGGTAGTGATGATTTAAAAGAAAAAAAAGAGACATCCGATGACTGATATGGGTGTGATGTCTATAACTTCTATGTTTTTAATAGGCTTGTTAGGCGCAGGGCATTGTGTCGGGATGTGTGGTGGCATTGTTGCTGCATTAGGTTTTGCTACAGATTCAAATCAGCCCCGTTGGCCCATTATTCTGACTTATAACCTAGGCAGAATAAGTTCCTATGGTCTGATGGGGGGGGGCGTTGGATTACTTGGCCAATTTGGAGATCAGTTTTTATCATTGGGGCCTTGGCTAAGGGCGGTGGCAGGCTTGTTATTAATCCTTATGGGGTTTTACCTTGCTGATTGGTGGAAGGCTTTGACTCTACTGGAAAGGGCTGGTCAGGTGTTATGGAAAAAGCTACAACCTCTAGGGAAAGGGCTGTTTCAGGTGCGTTCAGTAGGGCGGGGCTTCTTGTATGGCATGCTGTGGGGCTGGTTGCCTTGTGGTTTGGTTTATTCTGCCTTAGCATTTGCCGGTGCTTCTGCATCTCCAGTTCTGGGTGCATGGTCTATGATGGCTTTTGGGCTAGGTACATTGCCTGCAATGCTGGCGGGAGGGCTTTTTTCTGCACAGCTTAAAAGTTTGCTTCAAGGGAAATGGTTGCGTGTGACAATGGCGCTGGTGTTAATTGTGTTTGGTAGTTGGACACTATGGTCTGCAATGAGCCACAATCACTCTACAGAAGAGTCAGGAAATGCACACTCTAGTCACAAACACATGCATCATTAGAGCTCTTAAGTAGAGTGCTGAAAGTTAGGGCTGACGATTTCAGAAATAAATTTGCCTGACTCCTTATTAGTTGACTTTGATCAAGGTCTGAGGCTGACTTCAGAGGTATAAAAGTTACCACTAAGGGGTTATGCCTGAATTATAATTGGGTGCTTGGCATGGGTGTAATTCAACAACGAATAAAGATAATTAAAGAAATGGGGTATTTATGATAGGTCATATTTTTGGATTGCTGCACAACCCAGAAGCTGAATGGAAAAAAATTGCGGCGCTTCCAGATGAAAGTCTAAAGCGAATGAGTATTTATTTCATTTTTCTTGCACTGATTCCAGCTATTGGATTTTATATTGGTACAACGCAATTTGGCTGGACTATTGGTAGTGGTGACCCTGTTCGTATTACAGAAGGCAGTGCTATTCCACTGATCGTACTGTTTTACTTTGCTCTTATGGGGGCATTGATTTTTATCGGATTAATGGTTCATTGGATGTCAAAGACATATTCTGCTGAATCACATGCTTATAAAGGTTTTGTCTTTATGGGGTTGTGTTGTACTCCGGTATTTCTTGCCGGTATCTTTGCAGCATATCCCATATGGTGGTTAGATATACTTATCGCTATTGCTGCCTGTAGTTATGCTATCCGTTTGATTTATTTGGGTATTCCAGACATGATGAATGTCCCAGAAGATCTAGGTTTCCTATATGCTAGTGCAGTTTTTGCTGTGGCTCTAGTGTATGTGGTTGTGGTTTTGGTAGGTACTGTCTTAGTATGGGAATATGTAGCAGCACCTGTCTTTACCAACTAGCTCTTTATCATTTTAAAAAAGACCGGGTTTATTCCCGGTTTTTTTATGCTCTGTTTTTGCCCTGCTATATAAGCGTTTACAAATCGGCTCTTAGGAAAACAGTATGGTGAAACAGGGGAAATTATACTTAAGAATTGATAGTTAAGAATTGATAGTGCTCAGAATCTTACTATTCAGAGCACCTAGGAGATAAAAATGCGCTTACTACATACCATGATCAGAGTGGGTGACCTTGATAAATCCATAGCATTTTATAGGGATATATTAGGTATGGAGTTATTGAGATGTAAGGATTTCCCCGAAGGAAAGTTCACCTTGGCTTTTCTAGGTTATGGCGATGAATCAGAAAATACAGTACTTGAATTGACCCATAATTGGGAAACGACTAGTTATGATCTCGGCAACGGTTATGGGCACATAGCCATAGGTGTTGATGATGTTTATGCGTCATGTGAGCGGATTAGAAATACTGGTGGAAATGTTGTAAGAGAGCCAGGGCCTATGATGCATGGCTCAACAGTCATCGCTTTTGTAGAAGACCCCGATGGGTACAAAATAGAGCTGTTATCCGAAGGGTAAATAAAATAGTCGTCAGTATTCATATTCAATCAATAGCCGAAAAGTATTGTTAACACTGTCTTCATCAAGACCAAATATCAAGCCTGCCTCCCAATGCAGGTTTTGTCGGGTGCCTGTATTTATAGTGCCCATGATGACTGGCCCCAAGGCCTTAGTGTCTTCACCACTATAAAATTCAATAGCAGGTTCAAACAAACGGGATAACCGATATCGCATTTGAATGGCGGCTGAGCTTTCCACCTCATCTTCTATATCTGATCCCCACTCATGAGTTAACAGAAAATTTGCTGTACCACTCCAACGTCCCCATTCTTTCTCTATTAAAATACCGGTTGAAAATTCCCAGATACTTTCATGAGCTTCTTTTTCAAGCTCAAATAGTATTCCCCAATCAGCCCAGTATTCACCCTGTTCTGTTAATTGCCATTTTGCTTCAAGCTCATAGGCTTCCAATTTAAAGCTGGTATCGTCAGAATTTTCACCAGTTAGGTAGATTTCGCCAAACCAGTAATCGCCAAAAGCACGTCCATAGGATAAACGATGCAATTGCCGATGTTCTTTTTTATTAGGTTGATCATTTTCTTGGGGTTGATCATCTTGATAAATAGCACGCCATTCAATTTCTTGTTCAAGGGCATCTACATAAGGGTGATAGATTTTATCTACCGTATTTCCATCTGCGATACAGATAGGGGAGAGCAGACTGTATAAGGTTAATAGGTTACAGGACCATATTGTTCTCTTAATCGAAAAAGGATTTGCTGGTATTGTAAAAAGTCTCATACACAGCGCGCCTAATAACCAGTGTTTTCTGCGTCAAGAGCCATAGTTGACGGTACATCGATTAATTTACCTAGTAACCAAAATATTAGAATCAATGAAATACCACCGAGGTAGGCAGAAAATTGAAATAAGGACGGTGTTGCCTCATAGCCTATTAACGCATAAAGCAAGTGACCTATGACAGAGTTCTCTGGAATTTGTGCGCTACTATCCCACAGAATTTGTGAATAAGGCAGCCAGTCAGCCTGGGTTAATAGTAAGACTGCTTGAGAGGCCATATTCCCCCCCACAAGGGAGAGTAAGCTTAGGCTGATTGCAGTGACTTTGTTTCGAGTTACACCAAGCAAGCCATAATAAATAAGTACTCCGGCACTGATACCTATACCTGCACCTATACCTGATCCCGCAAGTGTCGGCTGAGCATAGGAGGGTTGATTTATCACACCACCTATATAAATAAAAATTTCAGAGCCCTCACGAGTGATTGCTAGGCATACAAGCAATATCATGCAGACCATAATCCAAAGGTTACTCTTAATCACGTTAGTATTAGGCTTTATAAAAGGATTGTTGATTGATAGCGATAAGACCAATAATCCTAATAAAAAAAGTATAGAGAATTGTATCAGTGCGTTGATGACTTCTTGCCCCACATAATCAAACCATTCGGATACCAAAGCCATATTTAAAGCAAAAATCAATGCGCCCATTGAACCCAGGCCTATGGAGACTAAAACCCAGCGTGGTTTAATTTGGTAGTGTTTTGAAAATACCAGTAACACACTAATTAGTAGTGCGGCCTCTAGGGCCTCCTGAAGGACTAGGACGACTGAATTCAGGAACATGATGATTTGTTTCCGTAGATCATGGTTCAATGACCACCACTTTACCTTGAGCTGTTTTGGGGTAAAACTCACCAAAAAAAGGGTATTCGCCAGGGGGTAATGGGCCGATAAAAATAACTGCTTTTCGGTTGCCAGAAATAACTTTTTCCCTATTTAATTCGTAACTTTCAAATTCCTCCGCTGTAGGGTCAAGATTATTTATCAGTAACTTAACCTTGGTGTTTGCTGGTATTTTGATAGTTTCTGGCAGGAAAAGGTGATTCTGAATCTTTATCTCAATAACTGGCGTAGCGGCTAACGCATAGTGACTTGCGAGCACTATGCTCAGGAAGACGATGGCTATGACGGGTAATCTACATACCAGCTTTAATGTCATTTGTTGAGCCCATCAAACAGGACAGTAAATGTCGTTCCACTAGGGAAGCTGGACGGTGATATATGGATGCTTCCACCATGAAGTTCCACGATATGTCTTACTATAGTTAATCCTAGGCCACATCCAGGTGTTGCCGCTACATCCTTTTTGTTAAGACGCTGAAACCGTTCGTAAATCTTATGATAATCAGTAGGGTCAATTCCAATGCCTGAGTCTTCTATTTTGAGATAAACCTTTGGTGTATCGTCCAGTTGCTGGGATAGATTACTAACAGAGACCTTAATAGTTCCATTGTTAGGGGTATATTTATTGGCGTTACTCAGTAAGTTTTGCATAAGGGTTTGTAAGCTGAAAAGGTCACCGTTAATTAAACTTTCTGTGCCGGTAAGCTCCAATGATTGATGTTTTTGTTCAAAACTAAGGTGTTGCTCTGCGATAACTTCTTGTGCCAACTGGTATAAGTTTATAGGTGTAAAATTATTTGAAAATTCACTTGGTGTTGAGCGATATAAAGACAGCAGCTGTTCTACCAAGTGTTGCATTCTTTCAACACCCGATTGCAGCTGTAAAAAGGTTTCTTCACCTGATGTTGGATCATTTTTAAGGTTGTGTAACTGGATTTTTAAGGCACTGATGGGTGTTCTTAATTCGTGAGCTGCATCAGCGGTAAAGCGTTTCTCTCTTTCAAGTGCTTCACCTAGTCGTTTTATCAGAGAGTTGATGGAATAAATAACATGTTCCAACTCTTTTTGAGGGTCTGGTAATTCGATAGGGGAGAGATCATTAACCTGTTTATTTTTTAATTGATCAGATAAATCTCTTAAGGGCTTAAGCCCTTGGCTAACAATAAACCATATGAGAAAGCCAATTAGAGGTATTCCCAGAAGAATAGGTAATACAGCTTTGATAATAACGTTTTCTGCCAAGCTGAATCGAAGATCTGTTCTTTCGGCAGTAATTATCCATCGATCCTGTAGCTCATCAAAGTAAACTAATGTTCGCCATCGATAACCATTAAAGTTCGCATATCCAAATCCTGGGTGTAAAGCTGTAATAGGTTCCTTTTGTACATTGCTGGAAGCGCCAAGCAGTTTGTTGTGGTGCCATATCTGGTAGGCCATATCGTTTAAATGGGTCAAACTGTTTTTATGTTGACTTGGGTGAAGGCTAGAGATCAGCTTGGTCGTATCGAGTAATTGGTTATCGAATAGTTTTTCAGCTTCATTTAGGCTGGAGTTATAGCCCTGAAGTGCCGCTAAAAAGTTAAATAGAGTCAGAGTGGCCAGGATAGCTACAATAAGAAATACCCTGGTGGATCTCATAGAGTATCGACCTTGTAGCCAACACCACGTACAGTTTTAATAAAATCAGTCCCAAGTTTTTTACGAAGGTGGTGAATATGTACCTCAAGTGCATTGCTACAAACTTCTTCTCCCCAGCTGTAGAGCTTGCTTTCTAGTGTTGTTCGCGTAAGCACTTTGCCAGCGTTTTCCATGAGGCTTTTTAACAGCATATATTCCCGTCTAGAAAACTCAACATGCTGTTTCTGAAAAGTCACAGTTTGGGCTGCTGTATCAAGATCGACATCACCCAGTGAAATCAGGTTAGTTTTAGAGGTGCCAAGCCTACGTTCTAGAACCCTTAATCGGGCTAGCAACTCAGTCATTTCAAACGGCTTGGCAAGATAATCGTCGGCACCACAGTCTAATCCAGCTACCTTATCACCAGTGCTGTCTCTTGCTGTGAGTAAAATTACCGGCAGAGAATCATTTTTTGCCCTTATTTCCCGTAGCACTTTAAGACCATCTATATCTGGTAGGCCTAGGTCGAGAACCACAATTCCAGGGTCTTCTGTAGCGACAACATGTAAGCAATCTTTACCACTTTCTACATGATTAACAGCGTAGCCTTGTTTCCGCAACGCTATTTTCAAGCCCTGGGCAAGAGGTCTGTCATCTTCTACTATCAGTATCTGCATCGTTTTTTCACTATCTAAACAGATTTTAGTGGGAAAGCTTCTTAGTTACGATGGCTAATGCCTTTGCTATCTCTTTTTGGCGCCCAGCATCTGCTAATGGCCGATTGGGGCGTGCTGGAGCATTCATTGCTTTAATCAGGTAAGTCTTGGCTTCTTGGTAGCGTTTCTCTTGAATAAGATAGTCACCGAAAAAGTAATTGCTATCAATACCGTTGGGGTTAATGGATAGCGCCTTAAGAAGCAGTTCTTCTGCTTTTTTATCATTTCCAAAACCAATCGGCCAGCCAGGTACATTAAAATATAGCGTGCCGAGGCTGGTGTAGGCTGATCCTTCCAGTGCATTAGGGTCAATGCTTATAGCCTTTTCAAAATCTACCTTAGATGACTTAGCCAAGGATAAGGCACCTAGACCTCCCTTAGCTCCGGCAAAAGTAGATTTGATAATACCACGCCATATCCAGCTAGATGCATCATCAGGATAGGCCGAAACTACGTTGTCCGCATCACTTAGTAGCGCTTCGAATGCTGAAAGTTGAGCCTTTCCTTGTAACTGATAGTTTATTTTAGCCCAGCGGTGTTGAAGTTTGATCACCTCTTCATTTGCACCCCCCAACGCTGACCCCATTGTTAGCATTATGGTAAGGAAGAGGGCTAACCGAGTAGTAATTTTATAATTAATCATAATGGTTCTCTTGAATTTTGTTTGTAATAAAAAATTTATTGTTCGGTAAACTGCCGAATGATAGGGACTTTTTTTGCAAGTGCATTGTGGACTAGGCTTGGAAACAGGGCATTTATACGAATAAATAGTTTTTCAGGCCAGCCTAGATAGCGCTGGTGTTTATCTGAAGTTAAGAGAATGATCAGTTCATTGGCTACCCATTCTGCTGAATCTGTTTTGCTGCCCATGGCCTCGTTTAAGGAACTGAGAGCATTGGAATTTAAATTGGTAGA
>JAJFKD010000157.1 GCA_021773405.1 Porticoccus sp. | reverse complement strand
CAGGTCTGTCATAGCAGCACTTTCTGCGTTGATGATGACCGGTATTTTTATCGCTACATTAAATTGTGCTTTTGGCACCTGATAATAGGCGTCGGGGTAGTGCCATAAACGATGCCCCGGCTTATCAATTAGCAAATCTGGGATGCCTGGTTCACTCTTTTTCTCAGGATACTTGAGGGCAAAGCTCTCGGGGACAAAATCATTTGCCGCAGGCAAAACCAACTTCTCAGACAACTTACTCTTATCTATCTTGGGCAATTTTTCAATGTTATAGGGGACTTGGTAAAGCTCAGAAACCTTGTTGGTTTTAACCTCAGGAGCAACTAAAGTGGCCAATGTATTTTCCGGCTTCATAAGCGCCAAAAGTCCTACCAGCTGCTCTCTATCAAATTGGTCCATCAAATAAGGGCCGCGCAAAACTTCTTGATAAGGGTACCGCTGCAATTGATTGGCAAGCTGACTGACACGATGAATGGGCTCTCCTATCTCTTTGTAACGGAACTGCATACTGGATAACGCTCCTTGCTCCTGCTGGCGCCACTCAGCTATGCCCTTATCAGAAACCAGTGAAATCTCTTGAAAAACTAAATCAATCACTTGCTTCCAGTTCTCTACCCCTTCAACAGTTAGCCCTATGGTGATATCAAATGAACTTCCGCTCTGATCCGCCAAACCTTCACCAGCTCGAAGCCCTTCTGCCCAACCTTTTTCTTTCAACAAGGACAGCAAACTACCCTGACCTTCATGCCCAATTAAATTTGCAATATAGGCCAATGGTTTTTCATGAAGAAATTCATGCACTGGCGGCAAAGGAATTGTTAACGATAAGGTGCGGAGTTCTTGGACTGGCTTAACTGACAACAACAAAGGTAACTGAGCTTTATTAAAAAGCGGCTCTCCATGCTTTGGTTGCGCACTTTTAAAGTTTGGCACTGCACTAAAGCGATCCAGAACCATTTCCTCAAGCTCATCAAGCGTGTTTGGCGCAATAACAACCAAAGTCATTCGATTCGCAGAGTAGTGCTTTTTATAAAAAACTAATAGATCGTCACGCACCTTACTTTCAGGGGTATCAGACAAGGTGTCCAGGTTGCCCACACTAAATTTTGCTGCGGGATGTTTGGGGTTAACAACCTGACTAAACACGTCACGCTGACGGCGATAATCATTTTTAATACGTGCTTTGTATTCTGAATGCACCGCGTTTTTTTCACGGTCTACATATTCAGCATTAAATAACGGTGCTACAAAAAAACGAGAGAAGCGATCAAGTGCTGGTTCAAATTTTTCCGGATCAATATCAAAGAAATAGTTCGTATGTTCAAAGGAGGTATAAGCATTGTGCCCGCCACCATGCTGACTGATAAATGTCTGATACTCATCAGGCTCGGGGTAACGGTCTGTACCCAAGAACAACATATGCTCTAAAAAGTGCGCCAAGCCCTGGCGCTTAACTGGATCGTGAGAGCTACCCACAAATACATCGAGAGCAGCAGCTGCTTTGTCTGCCTTTTCATCCGAAACAAGCAATACTTGCATCTCGTTATCTAATTTCAAATATCGATAAAGAGAGTGATCATTATCACTTTTGGCAATTTTATTCGTTTGCTTATGAGCATCACCATTACTTTCGTGACAGGGTCGTGCGGCTAGTGCCTGAGTACTACCAATTAAAAAAATGATCAGATAAGCACAAGTAACAACTATTTTATTCATGGAATTCCATTACAAATTATTAGTGAGGCTAAATTATTTTAGCTAAACAATTTACAGCGTTACTCAGACACTGAAACAGGCATATCAGTTCGCGGCCATGCGTTATAAAGTGCTTTCACAAGTGTTGCTAATGGAATAGCAAAGAATACGCCCCAAAAACCCCACAACCCGCCAAAGACCAGAACGGCAAGAATAATAGCAATAGGATGCAAATTTACGGCTTCTGAAAACAGCAGTGGTACCAACACATTGCCATCAAGGGCTTGTATCACACCGTAAATCATAACCAGCCAAAATAAATCACCGCTCCAGCCCCATTGAAAATATGCAACAACAGTGACAGGAATAGTCACAACCACAGCACCAATATAGGGAATCACTACTGACAACCCAACTAACAAGGCAAGTAACGCCGCATAATTGAGGCCTAAAATCAAAAAAGTGATATAACTCGTTAGACCCACAACCAGAATTTCAATAGCCTTACCACGCACATAATTAGCCATTTGAATATTCATTTCATGCCATATTTGCCACATCACAGGGCGCTCTTGAGGAAGCAACCCTGACATTAAATCCAGCAACTCATCTTTATCTTTTAGCAAAAAGAACACTAATAGAGGAACTAGAACAAGATAAATCATCAAAACCAGCAAACTTGGAAAGGTGCTCACAGAAAAACTAACAAGTCGCTCAGCCATCCCAGCCACTTCACCAGAAGCTTGCTTCAACAGATCCTTTAGCTGGTCTTCAGAAATCAAGTGGGGGTACTGTTCTGGTAATAACAGCAGTACATCTTGCCAGTGCTTGACCATTGACGGTATTTCTCCTGCAAGATTTGCCGCCTGACGACCTATCAATGGGAGAAGTACAATCAAAATAGCCAGAAATACGCCTACAAACACTAAAAAAGCCAGTATCACGGCTACAATTCTAGGTACTTTCCACTTAATCAGATGATTAATTCCACCTTGCAGAAGAAAGGCAAAAATCAGTGCTGCAATAAAGGGGGCCAATATCTCTCCCATTGTGACAACGACAACGAGAGCAATAACAAGCAGCATCGTGAGGAGAACAGCCTCTTCCTCTCCAAAATACCGATCTACCCAATTTCCAAGTACTTTCCACATGGTTATACCTAACTTTGATAACGATAACCCTAACAACATGGGCTCTAACAATAATGATCAGTTAAATGCAGATTACGAGATCAATAAGTCTGCATCAAGAACCTCTGTATCAATAAACTCTTTTCTTCTAAAAATCCGGTCAACCTTATTATGGTCAGCACGTTAAACTAGAAATGCACCAATTCATATGAATTTAGTCTAAGACTTAAGTTACTATTTGTTTACTGCTCCATTGGCTATTCATTCAAGGGTCAATAACGGACCATAAAAAGGATCTATCTAGTTGTGTTTGTAAATTTTATAAAGCGCTCTACTTTACCAAGCTTAATAGCAGCGTTCTTGATCATCACTGTAACCATACCGGTTAAAAGTGCCGACATTAAGCTTCCATCACTGGGAGACTCTACTTCAGGCATTATTTCCCAGCAGCAAGAACATGAATTGGGCAGAGCCTGGTTAATGGCCTACCGTAGCCGGATTAATGAACACCATGATCCTTTACTCAGCGATTACCTCGAACAACTTCTCTACAAACTTGTATCACACAGTGAACTGGAAGATAGGCGACTAGAGCTCATTACCATTAATAACCCGTCAATGAATGCTTTTGCCGTGCCCGGTGGAGTAATCGGCATTCATACCGGCTTGTTTCGTTACGCAAAATCAGAGCACCAGCTTTCTTCGGTACTGGCCCACGAAATAGCTCACCTGAGTCAGCGCCACTTTGCTCGCAGAGTTGAAGCTCAAAGAAAAAATACAGCAGCCACACTGGCAGGAATGCTCGCCAGCCTTGTATTAGCCGCAACGGTAGGAGGCGATGCAGGCTTAGCGGGGTTAACAGCGTCCCAAGCTGCTAGCCAACAAAGTTCACTTAACTATAGCCGCCAGAATGAACAAGAGGCTGACCGATTGGGCCTAAAAACTATGCTCTCTGCGGGTATGGACCCTCGTGCTATGTCTGCTATGTTTGAAGAAATGCTGAGAATCACCCGCTACACAGGCAGCAGACCCCCAGAATTCTTATTGACACACCCATTGACTGAAAATCGTGTCGCCGACGCAAGAAACAGAATTAACCAATTACCGCCAAGGCAATACCCTGATAACCTTGAGTTCCACTTAATGCGCGTTCGGGCACTAATTGCCATCGATAATAACGCCAGCGTATCTCTCAACCGCTTCCAGCATGAACTGCAGGGCAACACCTTAAACAGCCAAGCAGCTCACTATGGTGTCGTACTCTCCCACATAGCACTCGGCAACTACACTAAAGCAAAAGAATCACTTAAATTATTACTACAAAAATCTCCAAATAGTCTGACCTATCAAATGGCAGATATAGATCTTGACCGCGCCCAAGAAAAATATGATCGAGCCATCAGCAAGAGCAAAAAATTGTTAGCTTACCGATCGGATAGTTATCCCCTCAGAATTTCTCTGGCAGAAAGCTATCTAAAAGCAAATCGGTATCTCGAGTCTGAACAGATGCTCGATACATTGGCATTAAGCCACCCCAATTCACCGGAAGTATGGTTTCAATTAGCAGAAGTACGGGGATTAGCAGGGAATATTTCTGGAGTTCATCAGGCCCGTGCAAGATATTTCATTTTGAATGGTGTATTCGACCAGGCTAGGGACCAACTTGGTTATGCCCGGAAATTATTAGTTCATGACTTCAAACAAACTGCCATTATTGACCAACAACTACGTGACCTAGCCAAACTTGAAGAAAAACTAAAAAGTTTTTAAGGGTAGAAACAAGTTATACCTAAAACAAGGAAGGAACAGTTAAACAACCTCGGCGGCTAGTTGCTGCTCTCTAAAGTCGAGCATCCGGCCGAGGGAAACCATTGCTTTCTGACCAATAGCAGGGTCCACGAAGATTTCATTACTCCCCTGCTCCAGGGACTCCATTAGGTTTTTCAAATTATTCATCCCCATCCAAGGGCAACTTGCACAACTGCGGCAGGTTGCGCTTTCACCGGCAGTGGGGGCAATAATCAATTCTTTATCCGGCGCGGCCTGTTGCATTTTATGGAAAATACCAATGTCCGTGGCCACTATCATTTGAGGGTTTGGAAGCGTTTGAGCTGCTTTTATTAACTGTGAAGTGGAGCCCACAGCATCTGCTGCCTCCACCATAGCCTCCGGAGATTCGGGGTGGACTAATAAGGCCGCATCAGGATAGACGGCTTTGAGCTTAGCAACACCTTGTGATTTAAATTCTTCATGAACAATACAGCTGCCATTCCACAGCAACATATCAGCCCCTGTTTTCTTCTGAACATAACTGCCCAAATACTTATCAGGTGCCCACAGAATCTTCTCACCACAACTATCGAGATAGTCCACTACGTCCAATGCAATACTGGACGTAACTACCCAATCAGCACGTGCCTTAACCGCAGCAGAGGTATTCGCATAAACCACAACCGTGCGGTCAGGGTGTTGATCACAAAAAACACTGAAATCATCTACAGGGCAACCGATATCCAAAGAACAGGTTGCTTCTAATGTAGGCATTAAGACAGTTTTTTCCGGCGTCAGAATTTTCGCCGTTTCCCCCATAAATTTAACACCTGCAACAATCAGAGTAGATGCAGAATGGCTATTGCCAAATCGTGCCATTTCCAAAGAATCAGACACTATTCCCCCTGTTTCTTCAGCCAACTGCTGAATAATAGGGTCGGTATAGTAGTGAGCCACAATCACTGCATTTTTTTCATGCAATAACTGCTTGATCCGGGCCTTGTACGTAGTTTCTTCTTCAGGCGTGTACTTTGGCTCGACATGTAATAGATCCAAGTATTGCTCAACAACATCCTGATGGTCAGATTGCTCGTCAACATGAAGTTTTAAAGACTGTGATATTGGGGGTTGGGTCATGATTTAAGTTAATAAGTAGTACGTATATACCCTAATTTTACCATATTTCATTTTTTAAACCGACAGGATAAACCTAAACGACCAAAATCTAGTGATATACCCAAATACGATTAAAAATTGTGAACCAATATTTAATCATACCCGTAGCAGTGGTTGTGAATAAAAAAATGACCTAATACGGGGTACTGAACATGAAAGATTTTATATTCTCTTGCTGGCATTCAGTTATGGATAGCCGCTACAACCCACTAAAAGACGCTAATTTGGCATCACAACATTACGTTATGCAGGTGCTGGCCTGGATGTGGACAATGATATTTTCTGTATCCTTTTTATCCATATTCCAATTTGGAGTCCTTTGGATAGCCCACTTACTAGTCATTGCTGGTGTATTTCTCACAATGGCTGCATTCGAACACACTAAAAAAACACAATCACTAGCTACATCTGATGACACTCAAAATTTTGGGCATAGCTCAAAGTGTGTTTGGAAGCTGGATGCGGAAGCGTGATTAACTTGGAGAAGCGGATTGACTCAAAACAGCTTTTGGCCGTTTTGATTCATTCGCCTAAAGGAAAACGGACTTCACCGCCTTCGGCGGCTTGGTCCAAACGCTTAAACGCGTTTGTCGAACCGCACTTTAAAGAACTGAATCAATACAATACTCAGTATAAATAAAAAGGGCCCACCTTACGGTGAGCCCTTTTTATTTAATATGGTGGGTCGTACTGGATTCGAACCAGTGACCAATTGGTTAAAAGCCAACTGCTCTACCAACTGAGCTAACGACCCTCAGAAGAGGCGCATATCTTACTGATAGGTAATGAAAAATCAAGCATTAATTAAACAGAAATATAATGGGTTGAATCTGCAATACCAGCTTGCTCAAATCCAAGTTTTCTCAGGCGGCAACTATCACATTTTCCACATGCCAAACCCTCTTCAGTTGCCTGATAACAAGAGACTGTTTGAGCATAATCTACCCCTATTTCAATACCCTGCTGAATAATTTCTGCCTTGGTTAAACTAATAAGAGGATTATTAATACTAAGCTTTTTACCTTCTACACCGGCTTTTGTCGCAAGATTAGCCATATTTTCAAAAGCTTCGATGTATTCAGGTCGACAATCGGGATAACCGGAATAATCTACCGCATTCACACCAATGAAAATATCCTGTGCCCCAAGCACTTCTGCCCACCCTAGAGCAATGGATAAAAAAACGGTATTCCGAGCCGGAACATAGGTGACTGGAATACCAGATGTTTCCTGTTCAGGAACATCAATACTGTCGTCAGTTAAAGCCGAACCACCAATGGTACGTAAATCAAGCTCAACTACTTTGTGCTCACTCGCACCTAAAAGCTTGGAACAACGCTTAGCTGCTGCAAGCTCGCCGTGGGCTCTTTGGCCATAATCAAAACTTAAAGTGTAGCAATCAAAGCCTTGCTGCCTGGCCATCGCCAACACTGTTGTAGAATCTAACCCGCCTGAAACGAGTACTACCGCTTTTTTATTTAAATTTGTCATTTAATTCAAAAAGTCCAAAAGTCTTAAACCTAAAGCTACCAAAATAATTAATGCCCAGGCTCATCATCCCACAGTAACTTATGCAACTGCATTTGAAACCTAACTGGCAGGTGATCTTCCAGTATCCATTCTGCTAGCTCTGTAGCCGTTAACTCACCGGCACTAGGTGAAAACAAAATATCATTTACCCTATCCACCAACTTTAGTTCGTCAATTTTCATCCTGGCCCACTCATAGTCCTGGCGGCTGCAAATAACAAACTTCACTTGATCCTGAGTATTTAGACGAGGAATATTTTCATACAGATTTTTATCGACCTCGCCTGAGCCTGGTGTTTTCAAATCCAACACTTTGGCCACTCTAGGATCCACGTGCTCAACGGTTAAAGCACCCGCAGTCTCCAGGGAGACTTGATACCCCTCATCACACAGCGCACTTAACAAAGGAATACAGGACTTTTGTGCTAAAGGCTCGCCACCTGTCACACAAACATGAACCGCCTTGTGACTTGCTACTTTCTCCAGAATCTCGGCTATTGAATGACGCTCACCACCATAAAAGGCATATTCCGTATCACAATACTGACATCGCAAAGGGCAGCCGGTGAGCCTGACAAAAACCGTAGGCAAACCAACTGTCGAAGACTCCCCCTGAAGAGAGTAAAAAATTTCAGTAATACGTACAGTCGATTGATCCATAGAGTCAGGTTTAAACTTCAGATTAAAAACGTGCGCACAATCAATTTGTGCAACAAACCAACCAGTCTAACTGAAACTGCTTGGCGTAAAAATGTATATTTCTGGGGGCCGCGGCGGGCGAATAATAGCGCTATCAACGCCTAAAAGTTTTCTTCGAGATAACTACTCGCCAATCTTGCCGCATTTCCAGTTCCTGCTGCGGCCTTTTCTAAAAACTCTTTCGCCTTAGCCTTATTGCCCATCATGAAATACACCTGCCCCAATTTAAAAGTGGAATCTGGCGCTTTACGATGTGCGGGGTATTTTTCAACAACAGTAGTAAAGGACTGACGGGCGGACTCTAGCTGATTTTGTAATACATAGATTTCACCCAACCAATAATGGGCGTTGGCAACATACCGCCCGTTCGGATACTTGGCTATATGAGCTTTAAACTGTGTTACCGCTTCTGCTACTTTTCCAGCTTTTAACTGCTCATAGGCTTGGTTGTACTGATCACGTTCAGCAGTTGTGGATGATGAAGTTGACGATGCTTGGCCAAACGTACTATTAGAGGGCTTGCTACTAATTTCTTTGCCAGTGGAACCAACGTTCTTGGCAACAGATGAAGCTTGACCACCCTGACCGGACAACAACGCACTAAGGCGGCGGTCCAGATCCATATAATCATCCATTTGCCGTTTTTTAAGCTGACGAATTTCATTATTCAGCTCTTCAATCATCCCCCTAAGCGTTCTCACCTCATCTTGCATCAATTGCATTTGGTAATAGGAATCATTTGCTGGGGCTTGTGCTGGCATTGGCGGTACCTGGGGTACGACCACATTTGTAGTATTAGTAGTAGTGCTACCTTTTTGATCACCAATATCTGAAACAGGTGCAGCCGCAAAGGCCGAAACAGAAAGGAAAAAAACAACAAAGGCGGTATAAATGGGTGCGAACATGCTGATGATCCCCTCAACCAGATAAAGTATGAGTTTGAATAAGTAGTGACATTAAATTGTTTCTGTCTAACACTGTTTTTTCGTCATTGATAAAGTAGCAGGGATAACGAAAAACGCCCGATACTGCTTCCAGTACCGGACGATTGGAGCATTATATTACTACCCAAAATAGTTACTGAATAGTGAGTAACTTAATAGCAGTAACTAAAAAGTAGCGGCAACTAAAAAGCTACTTCAGCTCAACCCGACGATTTAGCGCCCAAGACTCTTCATTGCTTCCCATAGAAGCTGGGCTTTCTTCACCATAACTAATTACTTCGATCAGTGAAGAGTTAACACCTTCTTGAATCAAAAAGTCACGAGCTGAATTTGCACGACGCTCACCCAGGGCCATATTGTATTCACGAGTACCACGCTCATCAGCATGACCTTCCAAGCGAATATTTACTGGGTTAGCTTTGAGGCTTTGGGCATGAAGACTCAAAGCAGCTCGTGCTTCTGAGTTCAGGATTGCCTTATCAAATTCGAAATAGAACACGCGAGCAACGCCGCTGTCACTATCCAGAGAAGAACCACTCACAGAGCTTGAGTCCACTTTACCCGTCGCTACGCTACTGCTTGGCATGGTTTTAACACCGCCACTACTAGATGTATCAGATGTATCAGTGGAGGAACAACCTGCCAACAACATTGAGAACAGAGTTGCGATCACGCCATATTTAACTAGTTGGGTCTTCATAATTTCTCCTAATTATTAGTTGGAGGTTATTAATTAAATTTTATCTTATTTGGGGTTAAACGCTTTATTTTTCTACAGGTACTACCCTATTAGAAGAATATTATTAGCATTACCTGTTTAAATTCTATTTACCTAATCTTACACCATCAATTCAGATTATGATTGCTTCACATCATTACTTGGGCGACCAGGCAGGTTCCCTCACATCGCCAAATCTAGCGGGGAGGAAAAACTTCACTCCAGCATCCAATGAAACTGCTGCAAGCACACCTTTACTACCTTTTTTAGTTGCATAAAGTAGCATAGCACCATTAGGTGCAACTGTCGGCGATTCATCCAAATAGGTTTGTGTTAAAACCCTTACATCACCTGTCACAAGGTCCTGCGATGCAATATGAAAACGTCCTTGGTCACGATGCACCATAACTAACGTCCGGCCATCTTTAGCCAACCGCGGCCGGGCGTTGTACGAACCCCTAAAGGTTAAGCGTTCTACACTCCCTGACGCAATCCCCAACTTATAAATTTGTGGGCTTCCACCGCGATCAGAGGTAAAAATGAGAGATTTTCCATCTGGCGTCCAGTTTGGCTCGGTATCAATGGCAAAATGTTTTGTTCGCCGGGTAAATCGTCGACTTTGTAAATCAAAGGTGTATATCTCAGGGTTACCATCTTTAGAAAGCACTAAAGCCAACTGACGACCATCTGGCGACCATGAAGGCGCGCCATTTAATCCCCTAAAATTTGTTAACTGCTCACGCTTTGCCGTCGCTAAATCTTGTCTAAAAATAGCCGGGCGACCCGTCTCAAACGAAACATAAGCTAACTGCTTAGCATCCGGTGACCATGCGGGAGACATAATAGGCTCTTTGGACTCCAGCATCAGACGCTCTCGTGCACCATCCACATCAGACACCATCAAGCGAAATCTCATTTTCCCGTTAAAGGGCGCCGCAGTCACATAGGCAACACGCGTTGAAAACGCACCAGGAATACCGGTAACCGCCAGATAAACCTCATCACTAATATAGTGAGCCAAATCACGCAGTTGTGTATTTGAACCCTTCACTACTTTAGTGAAGACTACTTTGGCACTATGAACCTCCAAGAGGCTAAAAGTGATTTCATAGATACCACCTCGATGTGTCGTTTTTCCGACCACCAGATATTCAGCGCCCAAAATTCGCCAGTCCCGGTAGTAAACCTCTTTAGTCGTTGCCGGGAACGACAACATATCCCTGCGGGGAATGGGGCGAAACAAACCACTTCGCTGTAAATCAGCGGAAACAATTTTGCTGACATCTTCAGGCAATGATTTTCCATCACGGGTAATCGGAGCAATACCAATACGGGTCGGGTTATCAACACCCTGGGTAATTTCAATAGTCAGCTCTGCAGATGCTGTCAGTGGAAAGACGGCCACTGAACATAAAAGCATCAGCAAACAGATCCCAGTAATTCCGGATTTTCTCACGTGCTACAACCTCAAATCTTCTGGCCTGAAGACCAAATGTAATTGTCGAAAATATTGTTCAAACACTCTAGGGGGCAACTCCTGTAATTTCTCAAATCGTCCGGCTTTATGAACAGCCTGCTCTGCTGAACGATCAAATGCAGCATTACCACTCGACTTCACTATAGATACACTAATCAACTGCCCTGTCGGTACTAATTGGATAGACAACTGCACCTCCATACCTCGTCGAGCACTTGGAGGGCGATTCCAATTCCCCGCCACCCTATCAAAAATATAAGCCGAATAACTACTCGCTAACTGTTCATCATTCTCTGCTACCAAAAACTCTTCTTCTGCTGCCAGTGCACTGGCCAAATCCTGCTGCATTTTCTGACTATCAGGCTCTGGTTTTGGTTCGGGCTTTGGTTTAACTTTTGGCTTGGCCTTTGGTTTAGGCTTAGCTTTCGGTTTAACCTTTGGTTTAGCTTTTGGCTTCGGCTTTGGTTTAGCTTTGGGCTTGGGCTTGGGCTTAGGTTTGGCCTTTGGTTTTGGCTTCGGTTTAGATTTGGGCTTGGGCTTAGGTTTGGCTTTTTCCTCAAGCTGAACTAGCTTTGCCTGCACATATTTAGGTGGAGCTGCTTTCCTTAAACTTTTCTCTGGCCCCCAATGACTCACCAGCAAATAAATTACGAAACTATGTAACGCAAGACTGACCAATATGGCGATGCTGAATGAAACAAACCTGCTCGCTAACACAACAGCTAGTTTTTTCCTGGTGGTTCGGTGACTAAGCCTACACTGGGTGCTCCCGCATTCTGTAAGTCACTCATCAGCTTCACCACCACACCGTAGTCTACTCTCGCATCACCCCATACCAACACTGGTGTTTTAGGCTGCTGCCTCAACACCTTCGCTACTTTTTCAATGATTGAGGGCAATGCTTCTTGTACATTTTTACCGTTACCAATATCCAGATAATATGAGCCATCTGATTTCACCGAGACGATTAACGGCTCCTTATCTTTATCATCCAGCGGAGCAGATGGTGCCTGGGGTAGTTCTACTTTCACCCCCTGCATCAACAAAGGTGCTGTCACCATAAAAACGATAAGCAGCACTAACATTACATCTATGTAGGGAACTACATTGATTTCGGCAACCAGTTTGCGCTTATGCTTTTTGTATTTCATCGTGGGCGGCTATTCGCTAATTACTGTTTGCTATTACTGTTTGTTAATTACTGTGAACACGGCGATGCAAAATACTGGAGAACTCTTCGGCAAAGGTTTCATAACCGCTGAACACACTATCTGCTGAAGCAGAATATCGGTTATACGCCAGCACAGCAGGGATCGCTGCAAACAACCCCATGGCCGTAGCAATCAACGCTTCCGAAATACCCGGTGCTACCGTAGCCAATGTAGCTTGTTGAACATTTGCCAAACCTCGGAAAGCATTCATGATGCCCCACACAGTCCCAAACAAACCGATGTAAGGGCTGACCGATGCAACACTGGCAAGGAACGGGAGGCTTCTATTAAGTTTTTCTTCTTCACGTGAGAGCGCCACACGCATGGATCGCTCTGTACCTTCCATAACAGCTTCAGGGTCTGCACTACTTTGTTGGGTCAGTCGATTAAACTCACGAAAACCAGCACGAAACACACTGGTAAGTCCTTCAGCGGTGGTTTGATTACCGCTGTCATGATAGAGCTCATTCAGATCTACGCCCGACCAAAAGTTATCCTCAAACTGACGTAGATTACGGCTGGCAGTTCGGAGGTATAAACCCCGTTGAACAATCATGACCCATGAAATGATGGAGGCCACAAAAAGCAAAAGCATGACAAATTGCACCAAAATGGTCGCATCAGCAATCAAGCTCCAAAGAGACAATTGTTCGGTCACCAGGTTGTTCCCCTATTTTCGTGTGTACTTTTAATACAGCTTAACTTTTTAATACTTTCGACTAGCTGCTACTTCCAACTGATCGTTTTAATATTCCAACCGGTCATTACACCGCCGACTTCAATGCTTCTAACATATGATCAGGAATTGCTGACGGCTTTTTCTTTTCGTGATGAATACAGGCAACCTTAACTTCTGCCTCAACCAACACATCGTCTCCACGCAACACTCTCTGAGCGATAGTAAAAGATGTTCGTGACACTTTGACTAACTTGGCCGTAGCAAGAACTTCATCATCCAATACAGCAGGTTGGCGATATTTAATTTCTACAGAATGAACAACAAACTGAAGGCCATCAAACAGTGCCGGCTTATCGTACCCCAAGGTGCGAATTAATTCTGTGCGGGCACGCTCAATGTATTTGAGATAATTCGCATAATAAACGATACCGCCCGCATCAGTGTCCTCTACGTAAACGCGAATGGGTAGACAATATTCTTCCGTCATTTATCCATTAAATCCGATTGTTTTTGAATATAATTTTTTGATACAGCTTTTTCGCTAAGCTTGGTTATTTTTCTATTAAGTCTGACTGCTCATTAAATTTCTTTGGACTCTGCAAGCCAAAATGCTCATAGGCCAAACGAGTCACCATTCGTCCTCGAGGGGTACGAAGTAAATAACCTTGCTGAATCAGGTAGGGTTCCAGCACATCCTCAATGGTATCCCGCTCTTCACTGATGGCCGCTGCAACACTATCCACGCCTACCGGGCCACCATCAAACTTTTCCATAATAGCCAACATTAACCGGCGATCCATATGGTCAAATCCACTGGCGTCTACATTCAACATATTCAACGCTAAATCTGCTACCTCATTGGTAATTCTGCCATCAGCTTTGATGTCGGCATAATCCCTAACTCGGCGTAATAACCGGTTGGCAATTCGAGGCGTACCCCGTGAGCGGCGTGCAATCTCCGTGGCACCCTGATCATCCATATCAACACCCAAAATACGGGCAGATCGGGAAACAATGGACGTTAATTCATCCACCGAATAAAACTCAAGGCGCTGAACAATACCAAAACGATCTCGCAATGGAGAGGTCAGCAAACCAGCTCTTGTCGTAGCGCCCACAAGGGTAAAAGGAGGAATATCAAGCTTGATAGATCGAGCAGCAGGGCCTTCGCCAATCATAATATCGAGCTGGTAATCTTCCATTGCAGGATAGATCACCTCTTCAACGACTGAGCTCAAGCGATGGATTTCATCAATAAATAGTACGTCACCCGGCTCAAGGTTGGTCATCAACGCAGCCAAATCACCAGCTTTTTCTAAGACAGGACCAGAAGTCGTTTTTAAGCCAACACCCATTTCATTAGCAATGATGTGAGCCAAAGTGGTTTTGCCCAAACCGGGGGGGCCAAAAACCAGGGTATGATCCAACGGTTCTTCACGCTTGCGCGCTGCACCGATAAAGATTTCCATTTGCTCACGAACAGCCTGCTGGCCTACATAATCTTCGAGGCTGAGGGGGCGTATCGCTCGATCAAAACGATCTTCTTGAAGGTCAGCTTCGGGAGAAATGAGACGGTCGGTTTCTATCATGGCGCAAGTATATCTCGATGGAAAAACTATATCTCTAGTGGGTGATTAAACCTTAGCCATACTTTTCAAAGAAAGCCTGATTAATTCTTCACTTGTTTGTGCATCAGCGCCATCATCAGAAACCACAGCATTCACCATACGAGCAGCTTCCTGAGGTTTATAGCCCAAAGCAATTAAAGCGCTTTCTGCTTCGGCAATCGTATCCGATTGTTTACTTGATAACGGCAATTCAGGCGATCCATCTGCGCCAGCCTCATGACCTTTACTAAAGCTGTCTGAAAAAGATTCCAGCTTGTCTCGTACTTCAACAATCAATCGCTCAGCAGTTTTTTTGCCCACACCGGGCAGTTTTACCAATGTTGCCGTATCGTTGTTGTGTACACACCGGACAAAATCCTGAGCCGTCATACCCGAAAGAATAGCCAATGCCATTTTGGGGCCAACACCACTGACTTTAATTAGTGTTCGAAATAGCTCACGCTCACCCTGATGAGCAAAGCCGAATAATAGTTGTGCATCTTCACGCACCACAAAGTGTGTGTGTAAAGTGACCGTTTCACCGCAACTTGGCAGATCAAAATACGTAGTGAGAGAAACCTGCACCTCATAACCCATGCCCTGAACATCAATCAACAATTCGGGAGCCTGTTTTTCCAGCAAAATGCCAGTAATTCGACCAATCACATTAGCTCTCCACGCCAACTTTGCTCTTTATCTTGTTAACCCGCGCTTGCTTCACTTGTTTCAGTCGCCCCTTTGAATAGCGAAGTTGTCCACCACCAATACTCGTTGCTGTACGCATAGTTTGAGCATGGCACAGTGCAACAGCCAAGGCATCCGCAGCATCTTCAGCAGGCGTAGACGGGAGTTTTAACAAATGTTTGACCATATGCTGCACTTGCTCTTTCTTGGCAGCACCAGAACCCACTACTGACTGCTTAACCGAACGCGCCGCGTATTCAGCCACAGCAAGACCAGCGGTTACCCCAGCAACAATAGCCGCACCCCTGGCCTGCCCCAACTTCAAAGCTGCACGCGGGTCTCTGGCAAAGAACACATCCTCAATGGCCATTTCCAGCGGGTTATGTTCTCGGATAATTTCAGAAACACTATCGAAAATAACTTTTAAACGCTCAGGCAGCTCCCCAGTAGGCAAACGAATAATGCCACTGGTCACATACTCCAACTTGGAGCCATTAGTACCGGCGGCATTAATAATGCCAAAGCCGGTTTTACGCGAACCAGGATCGATACCTAAAATTAATGTCATATACGCTGTGCCACTATAAGTTTCACACCACAAGCAAGTACTGTATATTGCTACAGTATATTAACTGGCAAAAAAAACAAGCCCCCAACAAGCAAGGACATTCAAGATAAAGGGATGATAAGCATTTGATTTTAATAGAGGTTGATTTATGATCAATCTAAAGGGATGGAAAATAATAGAAAGCATAGACTTCTTAATAACTCACAGCCTTAAACAAGTTTCAAATAGGAGGAAACATGGCTCAAAAATCTAAAACCGGAAGTACAAAAAAGGCATCTAAGAGCTCAAATACGGTTAAATCTAGCAATTCATCTAAAGGCACATTCGTTACAAACAAAGGCACTAAACGCTCTACAAGTACCACGACAGGAAGTGGTGGACCAAGGAAGAAATAATGAATCTTGAAGACGCCCGACAACATTATTATTCTCACTCCAACTCTCTCAGCTCCGTTAATCGACAATTATGCTTTGCGGGTGTTGCAGTAATTTGGGTTTTTTCTGTTGAAGGAACCAACGGGGCCCACTCTCTTCCTGGCGAGCTACTCTTTCCCCTAGGATGCTTTGTTCTTGGCTTAGCCTTTGATCTTTGTCAGTACATTGTCTCCTCTGCTAGCTGGGGCTTATACCAGCGCCATAAAGAAAAAACTGGTATCGGAGAAGAAACACAATTCGGTGCACCAAAACAAATTAATTGGATACCAATTTTCTTCTTTTGGCTAAAACCAACTGCAACTCTTTTCGGTTATATTAATTTGTTGATATTACTTACCAACTCGTGACTATTTCCCGCTGCTACATAAAAAAACTAAAGGCGTCAGCCCTCCAAATTAGAGTGATATAAGATTTTAGAGTTCTTAACACGTTGATAGAAGAATAATTATGTTTAACAAATTAATACTTATCGTATTATTTCTACATTTAGTCTCTTCATGTGCCCCGGTACCAATAAATGGCCCAATGACAACCTCTTACGGAAAAGCTGGCTACCTAGCACAACAGCAAGGTGATTGGGACACTGCTCGAAAAAATTATGCCCTAGCTGTCAAAAATGCCGAGCTAGAAATTGCATCATTTGAAATGGAATCGACCTTAAATTACGAGTACGGCCGATCACTAGGAGTCACATGTTTTTATAAGGATGCCCAAACATACTTACTTAAAGCTATACAATTTGACCAACACTACAATGGACCTACCCACATGGGGATTTTAGAACTTGCTAGATTAAATTATGATCAGGCCAAACATCTAGAGGCCACTAAATATTTTGAAAAATTACTACCTATTTACGAGATAGCAAGTGCAGAAAAACATGATCCTATCGGGGTTGCAAATGTATACGAAGAATATTCTATATCTTTGAACAAAATTGGTAGAACCAAGGAATCACTTCATTTTCGACAACTTACTGAAGAAT
The DNA here is from genome assembly GCA_021773405.1 of Porticoccus sp. GTDB lineage: Bacteria > Pseudomonadota > Gammaproteobacteria > Pseudomonadales > Porticoccaceae > Porticoccus. Next base: position 10,737 of record JAJFKD010000157.1, on the reverse strand, counting down.
TAAGATCTAACAATCCAGGTAAAACGTCGCCCACTGAACGAACGCCATACGGAAAGCAATGCACCAATTATTAACTCTCTGCTTACAATAAAAAGGCGGCTTAAATAAGCCGCCTTTTTCTAACCAAAACAAAATATTAAATTATTCTTTTGTTTCAGGCTCTTCTTCGGCTGGAGCTTCTTCCTCTGCTGCTGGTTCTTCTGCAGCAGTCTCTTCCTCAACTGGTGCCTCTTCTGGAGCTTCTTCTGCTGGTGCCTCTTCTGCTGGTGCCTCTTCTGCTGGAGCTTCTTCAGCAACAGTTTCCTCAGCAGCTTCTTCTGCTACTTCTGCAGTCGCTTCTTCTACTGCTTCTTCAACTACTTCTGGCTCTGGTTCAGCAGGCAGTGCTTGTTTAACAATGCCCTCTGCAACAAGAATTTTTACTTTATCTTCACCGTTGATGTTTTTCTTATCTGAACCCACTACGGCATAGCGGCCAGAACGTTTTTGGTAAACAGTGTAGTCATCAGTTTGCTTTAGTACTTTCATCTCTTTTCTCCTTTGATTACTCGTTTTTCGGCTACCTCCAAAAATGCACTTTTTCCGCGATTACAGCGTCAGCTCCGTGCTCAAATCCTCATGTATAACTTATACATTCCGGTTTTCCGCGCGGTGCTTTCTTGCACTCACAAAAAAATCACTATTTTTTAAGGCAGCCTTCGGTTAAAAATTTAAGTGTTTAAAAAATTATATTAAAAATAGTTATGAATCCAATTGCTCCATCACTTCAAGTGAAATATCAGCATTGGTATACACATTTTGAACATCGTCCAAATCTTCTAGGCTATCGATCAGGGCCAGTGCTTTTTCCGCGCCATCTTTGTCCAATGGTACGGTGGTAGAAGCCAGCATGGTGATTTCAGCATTATCTGGTTCCAAACCTGCAGCGATAATAGCATCTTTTACTGCGGCAAAATCTTCCCAGGCTGTCATCACGTCAATGGATTGGTCATCATTAGTAACAACATCTTCAGCACCGGCCTCTAGTGCTGCTTCCATAATTTGTTCTTCGTCTGCACCGGGAGCAAAACTGATTTGCCCGGTACGGGTAAACAAATAGGCCACAGAGCCATCTGTGCCCAGGTTACCACCGCGTTTATCAAAGGCGTGGCGTACATCGGAAACGGTTCTATTGCGATTATCCGTCATGCATTCAACTAATACGGCAATGCCACCGACACCATAGCCTTCGTAGGTGATTTCATCATAGTTGTCATCTTCTCCAGCACCGGCTCCACGGGCGATGGCTTTTTCTACCGTATCCCGCTTCATGTTAGCGCCTAGCGCTTTATCTACCGCCGCTCTGAGGCGAGGGTTATCATCCGGATTAGGGCCGCCGGCTTTTGCTGCTACCACTAGCTCACGAATCAGCTTGGTAAAAACTTTACCCCGCTTGGCATCTTGAGCAGCCTTACGGTGCTTGATGTTGGCCCATTTACTATGACCTGCCATAAATACTCTCCTGACTTACCAGAGCTACTCTTTATTTGCGAAACAGTTACGCATCACTTTCTTTTTCTGTTGATGTCTGTTCACCAGCTGGCTTTTCGCTCGCGGGTTTTTCACGCAATTTAATATTCAATTCACGCAATTGCTTGTTATTTACCGCTCCAGGTGCATCTGTCATCACACAGGCTGCTGTCTGGGTTTTAGGGAATGCAATCACGTCACGAATGGAAGCACTGCCCGTTAGCAACATGATTAGACGATCCAAGCCAAAGGCCAAACCACCGTGGGGAGGACAGCCATAACTCAGGGCGTCTACCAAGAAACCAAACTTCTCATTGGCTTCTTCATCGCTAATGCCCAGCACTTTGAATACAGATTTCTGCATATTCGGATTGTGGATACGAATGGAACCACCACCCAATTCAGTGCCATTCAAGACCATATCGTAGGCCAGGGACAATGCATTTTCTGGGTCAGCTTCCAGCTCTTCGGGAGTACAGGCCGGACGGGTAAACGGATGGTGCAGCGATGTCCAATTGCCGTCGTCGGTCTCTTCAAACATGGGGAAGTCGACAACCCACAATGGTGCCCACTCACAGGTATACAAATCTAAATCTTCACCAAGCTTGCAGCGCAATGCGCCCAGGGCTTCTGAAACAATTTTGCCTTTATCGGCACCGAAGAAAATCAAATCCCCATTTTCTGCACCGGTGCGCTCAAGGATTGCGCCACGAACCTCATTGGGAAGGAATTTAACAATGGGTGATTGCAGCCCTTCTTCCAGGTCATCTTTATCGTTGACCTTAATATAGGCCAAACCTCTTGCACCATAGATGCTGACGTATTTGGTGTAGTCATCAATTTTCTTACGACTGATACTGCTACCACCGGGCACTTTTAATGCAGCTACACGACCTTTAGGGTCATTAGCTGGGCCGGAGAATACTTTAAAGTCTACACCTGCCATCAGGTCTTTTATTTCGACCAATTCGAGAGGAATTCTCAAATCAGGCTTGTCGCTACCAAAGCGATCCATGGCTTCGCTGTAGGGCATTTGTGGGAAATGGCCTAGATCTACATCCAACACTTTCTGGAATACCGAACGAATCATGTCTTCGTTAATGGACATGATTTGTTCTTCAGTGGTGAACGATAGCTCCACGTCCACCTGGGTAAATTCAGGTTGGCGATCTGCCCGCAAATCTTCATCGCGGAAACATTTGGCAATTTGGTAGTAACGGTCGATGCCCGACACCATCAATAGCTGTTTAAACAACTGTGGCGACTGGGGCAAAGCAAAGAATTTGCCATCATGGGTACGGCTAGGCACTAAATAGTCACGTGCGCCTTCAGGGGTGGCACGGGTCAAAATAGGCGTTTCGATATCGAGAAAACCGTGGTCATCCAGATAGTTGCGAATGGTCTGGGTCACTTCAGAGCGGAAACGCAGGTTTTTCAGCATTTCTGGGCGACGAAGATCCATATAGCGATACTTCAGACGGACATCTTCACCCACTTTGTTGTGTTCATCCAATGGGAACGGCGGTGTTTCTGAAGTATTCAGAATTTCCAGCTCAATTCCATAGACTTCAATCTCACCGGTACGCATTTCCGGGTTAACCGTTTCCGGGGTGCGGGCGCGAACTTTACCCTTTACCTGAAGAACATATTCGCTACGTACAGAATCAGCACGCTCAAAGTGCTCTCCGCAATCAGGGTCAAAAACCACCTGGACAATGCCTTCGCGGTCACGAAGGTCAATAAAAATCACACCACCGTGATCCCGGCGACGGTCTACCCAGCCACAGAGGGTAATTTCCTGATCAATGCTCTCTGCACCTAGAACACCGCAATAAGTTGTACGCATTATGTCTTCCCGTATTAAGCTCGCGTTAATCTCTATTCTATATAGGAAGGCTCAACCTGAACCCGCCGAAATGTTCACCAAACCCGGTTCGGCTAGATAAGCTGATCCGACTTAAGCAAAAGGCGCGCATTATACCCTATGAAAACGGGCGCTAGAAGCTCATCTAAAGGATACTGCCACTACACGAAAGTAAAGGCGCTGTATCAAAAATTGTTTTGAGGATTAGGAATATAAGCAGCCTGAAACTTTAAGAACTTTGAATGTAAAGTTCTTGGAATTAAAAGCTTTGAATTTACAAAACGTGGAAATCATCTCCCACTAAAACATTAGCTACAGATTCAATTCGGTGCTCAAGTTCATCTTGTTGATAATCTATCGCAGGCAACGCGCCCCAAATAGGATTTGGCCACGCACCATCAGTTTTATAGCGCACCACATGGTGCATATGTAATTGCGGCACCATATTACCCAAAGTGGCGATATTAATTTTGTCCGGAGAAAACACATCTACCAAAGCTTCTGCCAACATGCATGATTCTTTCATTAGCTGAATACGCTCTTCTTCAGATAAATGATAAATCTCCTGAATGTCTTCACGCTTTGGCACAAGAATATACCAGGGGTAATTGGCATCACGATGGATCAATAACTGGCATAACTCAAATTCGCCCACGATCAATGTATCGGCAAACAACCTGGGGTGAAGCTTAAACATTTAAATACCTCTTCTTATAAACTCTGTACCGGGGCAAGCCTGCACCGTAAAATACCCTCTTTTATAGGTATAACCAATTTAAACATTCATTCCTAACATAAAGAATAGACTATGAGAGCCAGCCAATTCCTGATTGCCACCCAGAAAGAAACACCCGCTGATGCAGAAGTAATCAGCCATCAACTTATGCTGAGATCCGGCATGATTCGTAAATTGGCTGCAGGGCTATACAGCTGGCTACCTTTGGGGCTTCGAGTGCTGAGAAAAGCTGAAGCTATCGTCCGCGAAGAAATGGATAAAGCCGGTGCTCAAGAAGTTTTAATGCCCGTTACCCAGCCTGCCGAACTCTGGGAAGAATCTGGCCGCTGGGAGCAATACGGCCCTGAATTGCTTCGCATCAAAGATCGCCATGATCGCTCTTTTTGCCTGGGGCCCACCCACGAAGAAGTGATTACTGATTTGGTACGTAATGAGCTTCGTAGTTATAAGCAATTGCCTGCCAATTTTTACCAGATCCAAACCAAATTCAGGGATGAAATACGCCCTCGCTTTGGCATTATGCGCTCCCGTGAATTCCTGATGAAGGATGCCTACTCTTTCCATACCACAGAGGAAAGCCTGCAACAAACCTACGATGTAATGTATGGCGCTTATTCAGCTATTTTCCAACGGATGGGACTCGATTTCAGGCCTGTTCTTGCGGACACAGGCAGTATTGGCGGTAGTCATTCCCATGAATTTCATGTTCTTGCTGAGTCCGGCGAAGATGACATTGCCTTCTCCACCGAAAGCGACTTTGCAGCCAATACAGAAATGGCCGAAGCATTGGCACCAGAAGGTGATCGCCCTGCGGCCACTGCGCAAATGGAAGAAGTCCGCACGCCTGATCAGCACAGTATTGAAGAGGTAAGCCAATTCCTTAACCTTAACAGTGATCAGGTCGCCAAAACCTTAATCGTTGTTGGGGAGTCTGAGAGTGATGCAGAAGATGAATCAGCAACGTCAGTATCAAAAGACAGCCCCCTCATCGCTTTAGTCGTACGCGGCGATCATGAGCTTAATGATATTAAAGCGGAAAAACTCCCAGGTATTGCCTCACCTCTAACCTTTGCCAGCGAAGAACAAGTGAAACAACAGTTGGGCTGTAGTGTTGGGTCACTTGGCCCTGTCGGATTGGATATCCCTGTGATCGTAGATCGTGCCGCTGCACACCTTGCAGATTTTGCCTGTGGTGCCAATAAAGAAGGCATTCACTTGACCGGCGTGAACTGGGAAAGAGATTGCCCGTTAACTCGTGTCGAAGATATTAGAAATGTGGTCGCTGGTGACCCAAGCCCAGATGGCAAAGGTATCCTTGAAATTAAACGTGGCATTGAAGTGGGCCATATTTTCCAATTGGGCACTAAATACAGTGAAGCCATGAATGCCAAGGTACTCAATGAAGCAGGCAAGGAACAAGTCATGTTGATGGGCTGTTACGGTATTGGTGTCAGCCGTGTTGTGGCCTCAGCTATTGAACAAAATAATGATGACAACGGCATTCTTTGGCCTAATGCATTGGCACCATTCCAGGTTGCCTTAGTGCCAATCAACATGCATAAATCAGAACAGGTTCGCGAAACCTGCGAAAAACTCTATTCAGAACTACAAAGTCTTGGCCTTGATGTGCTATTTATGGATGAAGAAAAGGCACGCCTTGGCGGTATGTTGGCCGATGTTGAATTGATGGGGCTTCCTCACCGTATCGTTGTCGGTGATAGAGGACTGGAAAAAGGTTTAGTTGAATATAGAAACCGCAGAGAGTCAGAAAATCAGGATATAGCCCTGGCGGACATTTGCTCATTTGTAGCCCAGGCTATTCAATAAATATAGGGTGTAGCACAGATTAAGTATTAGGTAAGGGTGCATAGTTAGATCACATGATTAGAACTCATGATTAGAAGTACAGGCAATATCATCTTGAGCAGTTTACTCATGGCCCTACTGGTATTTTACCTGCCGACTTCTATTGCCCAGGATAAGAGTGATGACAATCAAGAGCTCTTAGCTATATTGAAAAAAACCATTGGCAAATCTGACAGCTTTGAAGATGAATTCGATGCACAAGTTTGGCTGGTATCCAAATCTGAACCACTCAAGCGTTATATCAAAGATGAAGAAAAACGCTTGGACCTATTGCGAAGGATTCACAGAGCGGCAACACAAGCTGATTTATCCCCAGAGATTGTTTTAGCGGTTATCCAAATCGAAAGCGCGTTTAACCCTTATGCTTTATCCCATGCGGGTGCCCAGGGCATGATGCAAGTGATGCCTTTTTGGAAAAATGAAATTGGTCGGCCGGATGATAACTTAATCGATGTAGAAACTAATTTGCGCTATGGCTGCACTATATTGAAACATTATCTGGATAGAGAGAAAGGCCATTTGACCAATGCACTAGCTCGCTACAATGGCAGCTATGGAAAGTACTGGTACCCGGAAAAGGTTTTGGTTGCTTGGGAGCGCTGGAGATAAGTACCGCTCTTGATAACTTCCAATAATGAAAGAGAAATAGAAAAATAGAGAAAAAAAGAACCTTTGGCCGAAAAACTATTTCCAACCATTCTTACCAATTATTGCAAAAAAGAATGATAAGAAATGCCAGCTGACGCTGGCACTTTTTAATGCATTCTAATTAACTTGATCTATGTTGTTTATGAAACAACAGTAACGTTTTGAGCTTGGGGGCCTTTCTGCCCATCGGTTACTTCAAAAGAAACCTGCTGACCTTCAAATAAGGTACGACGGCCTGTACCGTTAATTGCGCTGAAGTGTACAAACACATCTTTGCCACCTTCACGCTCTAAAAAACCGAATCCTTTCTCTTCATTAAACCACTTAACGGTACCAGTAACTAAATCAGACATATAACCCTCTTTAAATACTCTGCGCCAGCAAACACTGCCAACATTAATAAACACAGTTAATTAATTATAATAAATTGACCTTAATAAAAGGCCACCCTTATGAACTGCGAAACACACTTTAACAGCGCCTCACTTCAACAAGCAAGAAAAAAAATGCGTGTCTAATCAATGGTATTTCCCAGTTAACTCATTAAGATGACAGGAAAATTATTTGTCGACAAAACACCCACCCATAAAAAAAGCCATTAGCATGTATGTTAATGGCTTTGTAAAATCTAGCTAAATCACCTACATCCAAATACGCTATATCTAAGGCAATCCATCAAATTCAGCGCCCTCTTTCTCTGGAGGTAATAAATCTTCTCTGGTCATTCCTAAACTCAACAAAATATTGGCCGCAACATAAATAGAAGAGTACGTACCAATTAGAACACCGACAATCAAAGCCACAGCAAAGTTATGAATCAACTCTCCACCAAAAAAGTACAGCGCTAACAGTACCAACAATGTGGTGATTGACGTAATCAACGTACGACCCAGTGTCTGGGTTAAGGATTCATTAATCACAGCTTTCGAATCTGAGACTCGCAACAACCTGAAATTTTCACGAATACGATCCGATACCACAATGGTATCGTTAAGAGAATAACCCACGACAGCCAGTACCGCCGCCAATACAGTTAAATCAAACTCCAAGCCAGAGACAGAGAAAAACCCAAGTGTAATAATAACATCGTGGACCAATGCGGCTACGGCTCCTAAAGAAAACTTATACTGAAAACGTATGGCTACATAGAGCATCACTATAGCCAAGGCCGTAAGCATCCCCAAACCACCGTCTTCACGGAGTTCTTCACCGACTTGTGGACCGACATAATCTACCCGGCGTAGATCAAGGGCCTGGGAACCATTACCTAATGCTGCCAAAACAGAATCGGACAAACCTGCTTCTGGTTTGCCCTGTAAACGAATCAACACATCCAGCTCGGACCCAAAATGAACCACGACAGGGTTGTCAAAACCTGCATTAGATAATTGGTTACGAATATCCTCCAAATTGGCTGACTCAGGGTAACCCACTTCGATCTGAGTTCCCCCAGTGAAATCCAGCCCTAACACCATGCCCTTTGTAGAGAGAGACACGATGGAACCTATAATCAAAAGAAGAGAAAAAATAGCCGCCAGTTTTCGCTGACCCATAAAATCAATAATCTTTTTTGCCTTTGTATTCATGGCCAGCTCCTAAATCCAAACTTTCTTGATGTTACGGCCACCAAAGACCAGATTTACCAAGGCTCGTGTACCTACAATGGCAGTGAACATTGATGTCAAAATACCAATGGACAGTGTCACTGCAAAACCCTGTACAGGGCCGGAGCCAATGGCATAAAGAATGACAGCAACAATTAATGTCGTCAGGTTGGCATCAATAATGGAAACAAACGCCCGGTCATAACCTGCATTGATCGCAGATTGTGGCGGTAAACCATTGGCCAGTTCTTCTTTTATTCGAGAGAAAATAAGTACGTTGGCATCCACCGCCATACCCACCGTTAATACAATACCCGCTATACCCGGTAGGGTTAAGGTCGCACCCAAAATCGACATAGCCGCCACCAGAATTACCAAGTTTAAGGACAATGCAATATTGGCAAAAATCCCAAACACTTTGTAGTAAATCAGCATAAAGCTAAGTACAAGAATCATACCGATCGTAACGGACTTAATACCCAGAGCTACGTTTTCGGCACCTAACGACGGCCCGATAGTTCGCTCTTCCACAAAATACATGGGTGCAGCTAAAGCACCGGCACGTAACAACAGTGCTAATTCAGATGACTCCCTCGGGCTATCTAAACCGGTAATTCGGAAAGAAACACCTAAGGCACTTTGAATGGTCGCTAGACTGATGATTTTCTTTTCGACATAACGTTCAGGTACTTGCACCTGCTCGCCGTTTTCATCAACACCGTCTTTCATTCGTGTCTTGTATTCGATAAACAATACGCCCAAACGACGGCCAATATTTTTGCGGGAAGCACGGTGCATTCTGGCACCGCCATCACTATCAAGGGATATCCCTACCTGGGGCATACCATTTTCGTCAAATTCAGCCTTGGCATCGGAGACGTGGTCACCAGTGATAACAATTGACCTTTCAAGGTACGCATCCCTTGGAAGCCTGGCAGGATCACTGAATTCAAATTTCTCACGACTGATGGCACCCTGCGCTGCTTCTAACCTAAACTCCAAATTAGCAGTTTTACCAATAATACGTTTGGCTTCTGCCGTATCCTGAACACCTGGCAGTTCAACAACCACACGGTTACGGCCCTGACGCTGCACAATAGGCTCAGAAACACCCAGTTCATTCACCCGATTCCGCAATGTTGTCAGGTTTTGATTGAGCGCATAATCTTCAATCTCTCGGATGGAGGATTCCAATAGCTCCGAACGAATAACAAACAAACCCTTTTCTTCGCTAAGCTGCCTGCTTACCTCACGAAAATTTTTGCGGAGAATACTGCTACCGGTATCCCGATCTTCTTCGGAATTAAAAATACTAACAATCGTTTTTTTATCAACTAACTTGACTGATTTGTAACGTAACTTTTCTTCTCTCATGGCACTTCGTACTTCACGCGCCATTGTTTCCATTCGTTTTTCTACCGCTTCCTCGGTATTCACTTCAAGTAAGAAATGCACACCTCCACTAAGATCAAGGCCCAACTTCATGGGAGAAGCTCCCATATTAGCTAGCCACTCAGGCGTTGTAGGAGCAAGATTAAGAGCAACGATATACTCTCCTCCCAATGCGGATTGAATCACACGCTTTGCCGACAACTGCTGTTCACGGTCTTTCAATCGAACCAGGCCATTTTCTCCGTTGGCTTCTTCACCAAAGTATTCAATGCCTGACTCAGTCAATGCCGCAGTTACTTTCCCCATCACGGGTTCATCAATAATGACTCCTCCACTCTGACCAGAGAGCTGAATAGCAGGGTCAGGAGCATAAAGGTTGGGCAGTGCATAAATAGCACCGAATGATATGACGAGCAAAATAAGCAGGTACTTCCACAAAGGATAATGATTCATTTGACTGTTCTTATGTTGTATCTGTTCTTATGGTGTATACGGGCCAATAAAGCGTGGCATTATAGGCATAAATGTATGACTCTTGTGAGAATTCCCAAAAATTAGTCACGCAAGAGCCCTATTTAAGTGTTATATCCGTGTCAGCCTTATATAAGGGCACTTTGCTGTTTCTCAAGCAGGTATTTCAATCTAACTTTTCGGAGAAACTGCGGAAGGAGCGTCCAAGCCTTGTTGCTGATAGAACGCTTCAGCAAATTCATCTAAACGATGCTCTTTAATGGCCTGGCGAATATCAATCATCAGTTGCTGGTAGTAACGCAGGTTATGAATGGTATTAAGCTGAGCACCGAGAATTTCCCCACACTTTTCCAAGTGGTGCAGATAGGCACGGCTAAAATTCTCACAGGTGTAGCAATCACAATTAGCGTCTAATGGACTGGTGTCATGACGGTGCACCGCATTGCGAATTTTTACCACACCAGAGCTTGTAAACAGATGTCCGTTGCGGGCGTTTCGAGTGGGCATAACGCAATCGAACATATCAATGCCACGTCGAACCGCTTCCAGGATATCCTGAGGCTTACCCACTCCCATTAAATATCGAGGCTTATCCTCAGGCATTTTTGGTGGCAAGGTATCTAGAATACGGATCATGTCTTCTTTTG
>JAJFKD010000156.1 GCA_021773405.1 Porticoccus sp. | reverse complement strand
CTCAAACAGCAGGACCTGGTCACGCTGAATCTTGACCACCGTCAGATGGGGGTTGGCGGCGACACCACCTGGGGCTGGCGCGCGCGGCCGCACCCGCAGTACCGGTTGCCGGTACAAGAGTACAAATTCAGCTTTCTGCTGAAACCGTACTCGCCGGAAGATGGACCGCCATCGCGCGCGAGCAAATCGGTTTATAAGTGATCAACATTTCTCACTGCGTGGCTACCGGGGAGCGAAGGTGTGCGAAGAATCATCGCGGCCATTCGAAGATTCATTCGCGCTTCATTGCCGGTTCGGACGAACCCGCGGTCCGGGTGTTTCCTGGTAAAAAGGGCGGTGATGTACAGTTGCAGTGAACCTAAGCCCGCAGCACAAATCGTTTGCGCCTGTGCTGTTGGTTCAGTAGATTAATCCGACCACTTCCAAACTGAATGTGAGGTCAGGTGTTGAAAAATCCCGAAAAACCACCCGATGCATTGCCCGTTGCAATGCCTGCCGTAAAGACCGGCGCCCTGGCAGCGATCCGTACAATTTGTGCGACGGCAAATTGCCGTTGCCCAGAACTGGAAAGGCGACAAGTGCCCGACTCTCAAAACTTTCTATATGTAGAAACTTCTTTCTAAATGTAGACATTTTGAAATGAGGGGATTGGGTAGGTAATCAAATAGTTGGCGAATAGGCTAAACTCTTTACAAAGTTGAATTGTAACTCGAATACGGGTTGACAATGAATAAAATGTTTGCACCTAATACTGCAAATAGCTAACTAGTTGCATGCCAAACGTTAATCCAAATATTTTGGTGTGGGCTCGCGAAACAGCGGGCCTCGATGTACAAGCGGCTGCAAAAAAACTACAAATCCACGACGGCAAAGTGGCATCAGCTGAAGAAAAATTAGATGCCTACGAGAAGGGAAAGATCCCATCCCGCTCGTTATTAGTACGGATGGCCAAGCAATATCGTAGACCTTTGCTCACTTTCTACCTAAATGAGCAGCCCCGCGAGGGTGATCGGGGGGAAGATTATCGGACACTTCACCCTGATAGAGATCCTTCTGAAGATGCTATTGTCGATGCGTTGGTAAGGAATATAAAGGCTCGGCAGAGTATCGTGCGTGAAGCCATACTCACGGCGGGTGAAGCTGAGGAATTATCCTTTATCGGTAGCGCCACCACTATCCACGGTATCGCTCCTGTGGTAAGAGCAATCCGTGAAGCCACGGAAATAGATCTTGAGGAGTATCGGAATAGATCTGATCAAAATGGAGCTTTCAAATATCTCAGAGAACGCGTAGAGAGTCTTGGAGTATTTAGCCTATTAGCTGGCAATCTTGGAAGCCATCACACGAATCTCGATCCGGATGTTTTCCGAGGCTTCGCTTTGTCCGACGACATCGCGCCTTTTGTCGTAGTGAATGACCAAGATTCGAAAACGGCTTGGTCGTTCACACTATTACATGAAGTGGCACACCTATGGCTGGGGGCCACAGGAATTAGTGGGGGAACTGCTGATCGAGCAATAGAGTGGTTTTGTAATGACACCGCAACGGAACTCTTGCTCCCAGAGGCGGAACTAGCAAGTAGCTTCCCCACAATTGGGGCAGGCTCGTTTGACGTTTTGGCAAAAGAAGTAGATAATTTCGCCAGCGCACGAAAGGTTAGCAGTCGATTAGTCGCTTATCGATTGTTTCGGAAGGGCTCAATCCAAGAGGATGTTTATCGAGAGCTCGGCGAGTACTTCTATGAACGTTGGCGAAATGCGCGCGACAGGCAACGAATACGGTCGAGGAGCGAGGAAGGTGGGCCATCCTATTACGTAGTCAAAAAGCATCGCGTTGGAAGTGCTCTTCTGGGTTTAGCACAGAGAATGCTTTCGTCTGGAGAATTATCCACGACACAGGTTGGGACGGTCTTGGGAGTAAGAGCACTCAAGGTCGGAAATATGTTCGCAGAGACGCTAACCGCCTAGGAAATGGGTTTTGCTTTATCTACTCGACGCGAACACGCTAATCGATGCTAAGCGAGACTACTTTCAATTCAAGAGAGTGCCCGAGTTTTGGACTTGGATTGTCCATCAAGGAGAGATAGGTAATGTTAAGATCCCCATCGAAATCTACGAAGAGTTTGAGGAAGCAAGAAAGCCAGACGGCAGCAGGGATGACCTCGCGGAATGGGCCGCCAATAAACAAACAAAGAACGCCTTATTACTAGAAGAAACTGCTGATCCAGAACTGGTCTCTAAAGTTACCTACGAGGGATACGCACCAGATCCAACGGATGATGAACTCGCTACTATTGGACGAGATCCGTTTCTCATATCTTATGCTCTAACCGACTCTGACAATATGACGGTGGTGAGCACGGAGTCTTCAAGGCCAAGTCGAAAAAGGGCTAACCGGCAGGTGCCTGATGTGTGTGCCGACCTTGGTGTACGTTGCATCAACAACTTCCAGCTCATCAATGAACTGGACTTCTCGACCTCATGGAAATGAGATCGAAGATGCTCCGCTTTGGTGGAGCCTGCCCAACAACGTTTCCAGCCGACCAAAGGGTTGAGGCGCGTTTTTCAGATTCTTGGGATGGTCGTCAATTCAGTGTGCTCTTGATGTTGGTTGCGTAATCGCCCTTGGCGGCTGAAACTCTCGTTAGTTTTGATTAGAAGAAAATTGTTAAAAGAGAGATGATGAAAAAACAATCAAATTTTTTGGAGGAATAAGATTGATATCTGAAGAAATAATCAAGAAACAAATCGGACAAACCTTAAACGGAACAGACTTAAAACTAGGAAAGAAATACAAAGGTAAGGTTAGAGATGTCTATGAGGATGGTGGTAAAGTATTCCTAATATCAACTGACAGACAGTCCGCCTTTGATAGAAGTCTTGCGCAAATTCCATTTAAGGGGCAAGTACTAACTCAAACATCAGCATTCTGGTTTGAACAGACAAAAGACATTGTCCGAAATCATATAATTGATATTCCGGATCCCAATGTAGTCGCAGGAAAAAAATTAACGGTTTTTCCGGTTGAGATGGTGATCAGAGGATATCCAACGGGTGTAACGGAAACAGCGGCCTGGACTGCCTATGCAAAAGGAGAAAGATTGTTCTGTGGGAATGTGCTTCCGGAAGGAATGAAAAAAAATCAAAAGTTCCCGGAGCCAATAATTACACCAACAACCAAGTCTGAAATACATGATGAAAAAATAAGTGCCGAAGAGATCGTAGAACAAGCATTAATGACTCAGGAACAATGGGACCATTTGGCAGATAAGACGAGGAAGATATTCCAAAGAGGGCAGGAAATTGCTGCAAGAAATGGGTTAATATTGGTTGATACTAAATATGAGTTCGGCCATGATGAGGATGGTAACATCTATCTGCTTGACGAGATTCATACGCCTGATTCATCCAGGTTCTGGTTGAAGGATAGTTATGAGCAAAGATTTAGTGAGGGGAAGGAGCCGGAAAATATTGACAAAGAGTTCCTGAGGCTGTGGTTTAAGGAAAATTGTGATCCTTATAAGGATGATGTCCTTCCGGATGCGCCTGAAGAACTTGTTGTCGAACTCTCAAAGAGGTATATACAGCTGTATGAGATGATAACCGGCCAGGAGTTTGATGCAGAGCCAGGAGATGTAAAGGAAAGAATAGAGCATAATCTTCGAGAGAAAAAATATATGTGATTGGCAACACTGATTTGGCCGGGGTAACAGCCGTCGCATATCAACCACACAGCGCTGATAATCTTGAAGTTCGGTAGGGTGGAGTGGGACTGCACCCTACCGAACTGATATTATCAAGTGCGGAGGTAAAAGACACATAATGCGGCGTTTGGTTTTTTCTACGTTCATATTATGTATAACGGCTGTAGTGCCGCTGACTGCTCAGGAGCGCGCTAGATC
>JAJFKD010000155.1 GCA_021773405.1 Porticoccus sp. | reverse complement strand
CCATCAAAAAAACATTTACTTAAATCATAAGGCGTCGTTAACGTTTTAGTTTTATAAAAATCGTTACCATTAATCACACAGATATCTGTGAGAGTACCGCCATTATCGATATTAATTAGCATTCCCATATCGAGTACCCTTAATACTTAGTTTCGAGCTTAAGTTTGAGTTAGTGTACTTACCGCACTTACCGACGCTCGTTCGGAAAAATTACGGATACATGAATACAGCAAACATCGTGCCATAAAATAACAAAAACCCTTAAATTACCTTAACCAACTGAAATTAATGGTTTTTTTGAACCCAAAAAATAGCAAAAATATATTTTTATATGGACGAAAATAGGTCAGTGTTTCATTTCACTTCTGTTTGATTTGACTACAAACGCTGAAAAGAGCAGTGAACTTATGAAATAACAAAGGGCTAAAAAAGGGAATATAACGAAGTAAATTTAGGCGTATATCTCAGCCTAAAATCGAAGGTTTGAGTTAATTTGAAGCTTCCTTTGTTTCAAAGTACTCCAAGTAAAATTCAACATCGCCCATTGCAGGCCTAAGCGTATGCGCCACGCCAGGAATCATCACACCATTTAAATGTTGATCCAAAACAAAACCCGTTGCAGGTTCATGATGGATGACGAATTGAAGCAATCCACTTTTGACAACAACATTCACCCATTCCCCCCTTGCCGGCTTATAACCCGACATCAACTCATCTGGGATTGTTTCGGCCTGGTAACAAGGTGATGCTTTCTTTAACACTGTATTGTCCGGCAATTCAGGCATATCACAATAAATGCATTCCTGAGTATTACCAATATGCTCCTGCCTTCCTTTAGCTGTGCCAATCCATTTACACTCTTGGTAAGGAGGGTTATGCCGCATTTCAACGGTATGCCCACACTCAAGGTCTGCGTTCCATTCCTGAAAGCGATCAAGATGAAAACCAGTGATAACCTTTTCCATTAACAGATTCCCTTGAGATATATTTCAAAAATAAATAAATTAAATCACTTGGTCTTACGACTGGCCCTTACACAAAGTTAGGAATATTAGAGAACAGCCATTCACGAGCTGTCTTTGTAATTGAAGCTACAGCAGGGTGTGGACTTTTTCGTTCGACTGATATTGCATAAAACTCCTCACGAACATCATTGGTTTGCCCAACACACTCAACGCCATATTGCTTTTGCACTTCACCAGCTATAGCCGTGGGCACAATAAAAACACCTGCTCCAGCCTGACCAAACGCCTTCATTAATGCACTATCATCAAACTCACCCACAATTTTTGGGTGTATACGCAAGCTATCAAACCATTTTAGTAAACGGCCACGCACCATTGTCATTTCACCAGGTAATAAAAAAGGTGCGCCGCTTAAACTCTGAGGAAAAGTACTTCCTAAACCACTAGCCAATTCTGGTGTTGCAAAAAAAGTGATACCGCAATCACCCAAAGGCCTACTAAAACCACTCATGCTTAATTCTGTAGGAATAGGGCTATCGGCAATTACCAAGTCTATATGATGGGCTGTAAGCTCTTCCCATAATGAATCTAGGCTACCTTCTTTACAGACAATACGTACAGGCTCTGGCAACTCCAATGCTGGGGACAATAAACGATAGGCTATAGATTTCGGCACTACATCCGTTACACCCACGTTAAAAAGAATCGTCTTCTCCTCAGGGAGGCTTTTCAGCATCTCTTTAAGCTCATTACCCAAGGAAAAAATTTCCTCGGCATAGCACAAAACGAGTCGCCCTGTCTCAGTTAACTCTAGGTTTCGGCCTACACGAGAAAAAAGCGTTTCACCCAAATGTTCTTCCAGCAAACTTAACTGTCCACTAATTGTCTGGGGCGTCAGGTGTAATCTCTCACTAGCACGCGTTATTCCTCCTGACTTGGCGACCACCCAAAAATAATGCAGATGCTTATAATTAATCATGACAGGACATCCATTGTTTAAATGTAGGCAAAAACTGTTCAATACAGACAACGATCATTTCGGTTTATACGAATATGATTGAAATTATATTCGGCTTTTTCTTCAGATAAATCAACCCGTCATTACATACATTGATTGACGGTTGAAAAAGAGGAGGAGAATGTTGTGTAAATTTGGAGTTTAAATAAAGAGCACTCAAGGGTGCCTTTGGCACAGAAACTGAAACTTATGCTTTTGAAAATTGTGCGGACAATAGCATTGCTAGATAGGGATCGAATTGGCTCCTGGCAAATTTGTCGAACCGAAGGGACTCACCAAATTCCACCCTTACCGGATAAATAAAAAGCCCGGCAAAAGCCGGATTCACGCAAAATTATCTCTTACCAAACTCTGACTGGGAGGGATTGATTCTAACAGTCCCTAGACTGTTAGAACCTCTACGAGGCTGCGTCACCATTCTTTAAAAAAGAATGGCTCCTTATCTAAAATGCTTAATCACATTTTGTCGAACCGAGGGCCTATATAAACCCCACCCTTACGGGATAAATAAAAAACCCGGCTTTTGCCGGGTTTTTTATTTATGGCGGTGAGGGAGGGATTCGAACCCTCGATAGGGTATTAACCTATACTCCCTTAGCAGGGGAGCGCCTTCAGCCACTCGGCCACCTCACCAATTTTTTATCCGCTTAGACCTTTTAGACGAATAGCATTTAGACAAGTGCAAACACCCCCCCAAATTGAGGCGGCATAATAACATATCATCTAAAAAATCAAAGCAGATTAAAGGCTACTCCTGCCCTTCTTTCTCTTCCTGGATTCGTTGATAAATCTCTTCACGATGAACAGAAACATCTTTCGGTGCATTAACACCCAAACGAACCTGATTTCCTTTTACTCCTAAGACAGTGACACTTACATCATCACCAATAATGAGAGTTTCGCCGACACGACGGGTGAGAATTAACATGGTTTCGCTCCTATTTACTGCCAAATTTCAGTGATAACACTGAACGTCCTCTTTCTCCCCAGCTTTTATTATTTTAGTACATATTGTTATTACAGCCAGGTCACCTACTCCGACAACGATATAACCCTGGGCTCGGCGAGCGAACTATACCAATCATTCCATATCAGGGAAACAGGCGATGTCATTTCTCTTCTGTATCGGCGTCAGCTAATTCGAATGCACTGTGCAAACCTCTAACAGCTAATTCTAAATAACGTTCATCAATAACGACTGTGATTTTAATTTCAGACGTGCTGATCATTTGAATATTAATATTGTCTTTAGCCAATGCTTCAAACATCGTAGCGGCGACACCAGCGTGTGAACGCATACCCACACCAACCAGGGCAACCTTGGCGATATTGGCATCAGCTTCGACAGTGGTAGCCCCCAGTTCTTTTGCTACGCTCTCCAGCACATCCTGAGCCTTTGTCATCTCGTTGCGATGTACGGTAAACGTCAGCGATGCAGTATTATCCTGGGCCACATTTTGTACAATCACATCAACTTCAATATTAGCCCGACCCACAGCACCCAACACACGGGATGCGATACCAGGAACATCTGGAATACCACGGATAGTGAGTTTTGCTTCATCACGGTTAAAGGCAATACCAGAAACGATTGGTTTTTCCATATCGTCATCTTCCTCAAGTGTTATCAGTGTGCCTGAGCCCTCTTCAAAACTGGACAGTACGCGCAATGGCACCTTGTATTTACCCGCAAACTCTACAGCTCGAATTTGCAGTACTTTGGACCCTTGACTGGCCATTTCCAACATTTCTTCAAAGGTAATTTGATCTAAACGGCGAGCACCCTCAACCACACGAGGGTCAGTGGTATAGACGCCATCCACATCGGTATAAATCTGGCATTCATCGGCTGTTAACGCCGCCGCTAACGCCACAGCAGTAGTATCAGAACCACCACGCCCTAACGTTGTAATATTGCCGTTCTCATCCGAACCCTGAAAACCAGCAACAACCACGACTCGCCCCTTGGAAAGATCGTGCTCCATGCGGTGAGCATCAATTTCCTGTATACGAGCTTTTGAATGAGAACTATCAGTTAAAATTCGTACCTGACTACCGGTATATGAGCGCGCATCATAACCACGCTTTTGCAAAGCCATACTCAACAGTGCAATCGTGACTTGCTCGCCTGTTGACACAAGCACATCCATTTCTCGAGGACTTGGCTCATCATTAATTTCACCGGCCAAGCCAATCAAGCGATTGGTTTCACCACTCATGGCAGAAACAACAACTACTACGTCATCACCGCGCTCACGGAAACCAACAATTTTTTCAGCAACAGCTTCGATCCGCTCAATGGTGCCAACCGAAGTACCGCCATATTTTTGAACTATTAAACTCATGAATGCTGCTACATTAAAAAAAAGGTTATTAAGCCGTCTGTTTCTAAAACTGGTTGCTAGAATCAAGTCCTAGACTACATCCTAGACCATGCCCTAGAAAAGGCGGGCAATTAAACACCAAATCGCTGTTAAAGTTAAGCGTAATCAAGCATTCAACCTAGCTTCAATTTAACTTGGCTTCAACCCAGCTAAAAACAGAATCGATCGCCTTGGGTAACGCGGCAATATCGGTTCCACCCCCTTGAGCCATATCCGGGCGACCACCGCCCTTTCCACCCAATTGAGTCGCGACAAATTGCATCAATTCACCTGCTTTTACACGATCCGTAACGTCCTTTGTCACACCAGCAACCAAGGCGACCTTCTCGTCCCCTGGTGCCGCCAGAATTACAATCCCTGATCCGAGCTTGTTCTTAAGCTGGTCGACGGTATCGCGAAGTGCCTTCGGATCAGCCCCTTCGACACTGGCCGACAATACCTTAATACCGGCAACATCCTTGGCCTGACTGGCCAAATCGCTACCGGCTGAACTGGCCAACTTACCTTTCAGTTGGGTATTTTGCTTTTCCAGCTCTTTGGCTTCGGCGTACAATGCCGCCACTTTTTGGGCGGCATTATCTCGTTTGGCTTTTAAGGTTTTACCGATCTCATCCAGCTGCTGTTCCAACTGGTCCAAATACACCAACGCCTGCTCACCGGTCATCGCCTCAATACGACGCACACCCGCGGCAATACCTGTTTCGCTGGTGATCCGCATCAAACCGATATCACCCGTTCTCGACGCATGAATACCGCCGCAAAGCTCAACGGAATAGCCTGCACCCATGGTCAGCACACGAACTTCTTCGCCATACTTTTCACCAAACAGTGCCATGGCGCCCTTTTGTTGCGCTGCTTCCATATCACAGATATCAGTTTCAACCGAAGAGTTACGACGGATCTCGGCATTAACACGGCGCTCAATAGCTTTTAATTGCTCAGGGGTTACCGCTTCAAAATGGCTGAAATCAAAACGCAGGCGCTTGCTGTCCACCAATGAGCCTTTCTGAGTCACGTGGTCACCGAGGATTTCTCTCAGTGCCGCATGGAGTATATGGGTGGCGGAATGGTTCAGTGATGTGGCTTGACGAACCTTATTATTCACTTCAGCCTCTAACGGCTGCCCGGTTGTTATTGTGCCCGATGTCAGCACGCCGATATGCAGATAGTGATTGCCCTGCTTCTGGCAATCCTGAACTTCAAATTCAATACCAGCGGCCCTCAAATAACCGCTGTCGCCCACCTGGCCACCAGACTCTGCATAAAATGGTGTCTGATCCAAAACCACAACAGCTTCTTCACCAGCGGAAAGTGAATCAGCCACCTCACTATCTTTTTCACTACCTTTGACCAAGGCAACCACTGTGCCGGAACCCTGGTTATTTTCATAACCGGTAAAATCTGTTTTTCCTTCCAACTGAAGCTGCTGGGTGTAATCGACTTTAAAGGAACCCGCTGCCCGTGCACGCTGACGCTGTGCGTTCATGGCCTCTTCGTAACCCTCGATATCCAGGGACAGCTCCCGCTCACGGGCAATATCATTGGTAAGGTCAATGGGAAACCCATAGGTGTCATAGAGGGTAAACACCACATCACCGGGAATAATTTTTCCCTGTAGCTCAGCGAGGGCAGCATCAAGTACCGTCATACCCTTATCCAGGGTTTTTTCAAATTGCTGTTCTTCAGCAAGTAGTACTTTTTCGACCTGAGCTTGGGCCTTGGTCAGCTCTGGGTAAGCTTCACCCATCTCAGCCACCAATGCCGATACCAACTTATGGAAAAACGCCTGGGTCTGGCCCAATTTATGGCCATGACGAATAGCTCGGCGAATAATCCGTCGCAGCACATAGCCACGGCCTTCATTGGATGGCAGTACACCATCCACCACTAGGAAGCTACAAGAGCGAATATGATCGGCAATCACTCGCAATGACTTATGCTCTAGATCACTGGTATTGGTGAGTTCTGCTGCCCCTTTGAGCAATGCCTGAAACAAGTCGATTTCGTAGTTGCTGTGTACGCCCTGCATCACTGCGGCAATGCGCTCAAGCCCCATACCGGTATCGATTGATGGTTTGGGCAGTGGTTCCATGGTGCCATCAGCACTGCGCTCGTATTGCATAAACACCAAGTTCCAGATCTCAATATAACGATCTAGATCATCATTTTCGCTGCCGGGCGGACCACCGGGGACATCTTCTCCATGATCATAAAAAATTTCAGAACATGGCCCGCAGGGGCCGGTGTCGCCCATCTGCCAAAAATTATCTTCATCCAGACGAGAAAAACGCTCGGCACTGACACCCATTTCTTTCAGCCAGATATCCGCAGCTTCATCATCGGAGATATGTACCGTTACCCATAGGCGTTCTTCTGGCAGGCCCAATACTTCTGTCAGGAACTGCCAGGCAAATTTAATCGCATCACGCTTGAAATAATCACCAAAACTAAAGTTGCCCAACATTTCAAAGAATGTGTGGTGGCGGGCGGTGTAACCCACGTTTTCCAAATCATTATGCTTACCGCCTGCACGCACACAGCGCTGGGATGAAGTGGCGCGGGAATAGTTGCGCTTTTCGGCACCCAGAAAGACATCCTTAAACTGCACCATGCCCGCATTGGTAAATAGCAGGGTCGGATCATTGCCCGGCACCAAACTGCTACTGGAGACAATAGTGTGTTCCTGACTTTCAAAATATTTCAGAAACGCATCGCGAATTTCAGCACTTTTCATAAACAATCAACTTCCAGGACTTTATCGCAAGTCCAACTATTCAATCTTATTAACTGGCTATTAAAAGCCCAGACTATCTTCCGAGAATTTTTTATTGCCAAGAATATGCAAATGAAGGTGGAAGACTGTCTGACCAACACCTTCACCATTGTTGATAATGACCCGAAAAGCCTCATCGACACCTGCTTTTTTGGCAATTTCACCCACCATTAACATCATATGCCCTAACAACGCTTTATCTTCTGCTGAGGCATCAACTAACCTGGGAATTGGCTTTTTCGGTATCACCAACAAATGAGTAGGAGCCTTGGGTGCAATATCTTTTATAGCAAAACAATGCTCATCTTCATAAACAATATCTGCCGGAATATCGCCATTGATTATTTTAGTAAATAGAGTTTCTTCAGACATGATCCACACTAAACCTTATTAATGGATTCTATTAATGCTCTTTTCCAAGCTTTTCATCGGCTGTCAACTGGCGGGCCTCACTTTCCAACATCACGGGAATACCATCACGAATGGGATAGGCCAAACCACTGGCACGACATACCAGCTCGTCATTTTCTTTATCGTATTCCAAAGGTGCTTTGCTTACAGGGCACACCAAAATACTTAGCAACTTTTTGTCAATCATCACAACCCCATAGCAGGGAAACCTAAAGGCACCAAGTTTAAGGGAAAGGCAGCGACAACTCCATGTTTATAGGCGTTAGTTTAACGTGTTAACTACGTTTTTTAGTTAAAGGAATGAACAAGGCTTAACGTTTTACGAAGCAATCAATAATAAAAATTATTGGTCTAGTATGGTGGTTTCTACGGAAGGAAAATTTTTTAATACCAAATCAGGATCCAACCGTACATCAAACCAGTTGATTCGCCAGTCCAAGTGCGGACCTGTTGCTCTACCTGTAGCACCAACTCGAGCAATCAGATCCCCTGTTTCAATCCGCTGACCTGGTGTAGCGATGACCTCACTCAGATGAATGAAGGTTGAGCTTACACCCTGGCCATGATCAACAATCAAGGTACCCCCAGAGTAGAACATATCTTCATGGGCCAGCTTCACAATACCAGGAGCCGGTGCATATACCTCTGTTCCTGTAGGTGCCGCAATATCTAATCCGTAGTGAGGCCTCCCAGGTGTACCGTTATAAACTCGACGACTACCATAAACTCCAGTTATCGGGCCTTCTAATGGTTTAACAAATCCAACCTGAAAATCCTGAAGACTACTATCACCCTTCCGGGCCTGCTTAACCAAAGCAGCCTCACGGCGTATTCTTTCTAATACTTCCGCTGGTGGTGTGACTGTTTTTTGTGGAACGCCGTCAACTCGTTGTTCACGATATTCACGCTGTGTCACGGCGAAAATATGGTATTCCTCCTCTCCCTTACCGTTAGACGTCACTAACTTTATTTCTGGTGGCGCATTACGACCTAACCCAAAAACGAAGGTACCATCATTATCAACGGTTATCTTACGTTCCATCAGAGTAACTATTGTCCCAGGAGACACACGACCCACAAGCATCCCGCCTTGAGACAAAGCCCCCTTCAGCTCAAGCGCGCAAACAGACGACCCCAACAATAACAGGCCAACAATGGGCAAATACCGACATAAAAAGAGGTGGTGTATTTTCAATGAAAATGTACGCATTTATAGGTGCCGCCTGATTCTAAGATCTTGTTAAATGGCCGATTTATTCCTATCAACTGCAATTCATATTATTCCATATCCAAGTAAGGCTCTATTGTTTCAACCTGGCAATGGGTTCCAGTATGCAATACACGAACTGAATAATTATGGGTACAAAACATGTTGTTTCGAGCAGTGTACACAAAACCATGTTGTTTAATGCCATCGCAGCGTTTCATAAAATGAATTTTTACTTTTTTCCCATCGACTAGGCTCAACATTGCAGAATGTGCATCGAGCACTTTTATTTTCTGAATACGATTACTGCTGATACAACCATTGTAAATACCCCAATCTTCCAGATTAAGTGTTTTTTTTGATTTCAGTAGTTTTACAGTTTCCCGCTGATCTCCCAATTCAGAAGCAGCCAATGAGGCAAAGGGAGAATACAAAAAAAGAACTGTGGCAATCAGAATCACTAGTCTGTGCAAAGGAAATAATCTCCAAAAACTGTACAGACCTTAGATTGCCTACTTTGCTCTCTGTTCCTCAGATTAATTATTTTTTAAGTTATATAAAAGTGTTCGGCGCCTATCAATCAAGCTACATTCTATTGACCAAAGCAGGCTGAGATATGCTCTGAGTTAAAACCTCGGTAATGAAGAAATTGACGACGTTTAGCCTGTTCTTTGAAATCCGGACATGGTTTATTGCCATACTTTTTCATGAGTACATCATTGGCAAGTTGATACCAATCAAAATTGCCATCCTTGAGAGCAGAACTAATAAGCGAAGAAGAGATACCCCGCTGCTGTAACTCCATACTAATTCGGTGCGGTCCCTGTCCTTTTTTTACTCGTGAGGAAATGAATGCCTCAGCAAACCTTTCATCTGATTGCAGTTGATCTTGCTGTAATTCAGCAATAACTGTTTCTACCAGTTCAGAATGTTCTGGGAGTTTTGCACATAGTTTCTGTTGTAATTCTAAACGTGAATGTTCTCTTCGGGCCAGTAAATCCATTGCTCTGGCCCTCACTACAGAGAGAGGGTTTATTTGCTGGCTATCAATCACGGTTAATCCAGTGCTTACCCATTAGTCACTTACCAGAGGTTGGTACTGACAAATCAGCAGGCTGCTCCGAGACGGCTTGAGTCTCAAGTATGTTTTTTGAGTCAACTTCAGAATTAGGAGCCAATTCTGGCTTTTCAACAAACCCCAACCACTGACCAATGCGAGTAAATATCGCCTTAAGTAAACGCCACAGTTTTGGTAGCAACCAAATAACCAACACAATAAAGACCACCATAGCACCCACAAACCACCAGGGGTGGTTAAACATAGCCCAGAGGCCACCCAGAACCATAAGATCTTCAGAGATGGACGCGGCCCAATTTGTAAACGGCTCTGGCGAAGTATTAATTAGCGCTCGAGTCGAAAATTTAGTTAGGTGGCTGGCTCCCGCCATTGTTCCACCCAGTAATCCGGCTGAAAGCTCCAATGCAGGGGTTACATCACCAACAGCACCCGCAGCCAACAATGCACCGGCTGGTATTCGTATAAACGTATGTATAGTGTCCCAACCGGTATCAACACCGGGCACCTTATCAGCAAAGAATTCTACAAAATACATAATTCCCGCTGCCATAATGACCATTGGGTTTTCTACTACGGACAATTCAGCAGGGAGATCAATATTACCCGTTGATCCTGCCAAGCCTAAAACCAATACCGCCGCATATAAATTAATACCACTGGCCCAGCCAACACCCATAGTCAGCGCGATAACACTGATTAGTTCCTGATAATTATCCATCACTGCGACCTCTCATTAGCTTTTTACCAATCTCTTTTCAACATCTCTTTATAACAGCCGATCTGGAAAAATTCGGTTGGCATAATGGTTGTTTCTATAGGATACATACAATTCATCTATCCTATTAAAGCCATTCATACTTACCACCTAGTTTAGACCTAAGGCCTAAGCTAAAGTGTCAAATAATAGTAAAGTTCTAATTTACCTTTGTTATTAAACAAATAGGTTATTAACGTTGTCCATTTTCCTACTAGATAGCATCTTACTTAAAGGGCAATATCAGTAACTGGTCAAGCCGCTTGTCTTCCAACCCTTCCACTCCAATGACCATACTTGCATACCGTTTACTTTTAGATGAGCTACCAAACAAGCGGTCCCAAAAACTGAACAATGTTCCGTAATTGCTATCCGTATCTTGTTGAATATTATGGTGGTGAACCCAATGAATGGATGGAGTAATGATCAGCTTCGACAAATATTTTTCTATTTTTACTGGCAACCTTAGATTTGAATGGTGAAAGCCAGCACCCAGCAATACTAACGTTTCAAATACGACAACAGATATCAATGGTATTCCTAGACAAACAATTACCACAGCACGAACAAAAGCTGACAACAACACCTCACCAAAATGAAACCGAACTGCTGACGTAACATCCAACCAGTGATCTAAGTGATGGACCTGATGAAAACGCCATAACAAGGGCACACGATGATTAGCCCTATGCCACCAATAAATCCAAAGGTCTAAAATGACCACATCCAACAGGATACCAGACCAGCCCGAAGGCCAAACATTGCCACGCTCAACCCCCCAGCCAACGGCATACATCGTTATAGGAAAGATCACAAATGGAGAGATCGCGCTGTTACATAACCATAATGATAGATTTTTAACTTTACGATGGTTGGTTTTTACCTGTTCTGGCATAACTGCTGAGGGGAAATAACGTTCAGCTACAAACAGTCCCAACAAAAGGAAAAAAACTGTGGCAGTTTTATAAACAATCAAGTCAGGCAATGCATCTTACCAAGCTGTATCAGGTCATTCACTCTTCATGAGCATTCACACTAATTAGAACTAGCACTTAGATAGCTCTTTAGTCTATGGCTTAAATAACTATACAGCCCACAAGTAACAAAATGCACTTAATAAAAAACCGCACGTTAAAGGTGCGGTTTTCAAGGCTATAAAACTCAATCATTTAAGCTTCTGCTTCTTCCCCAGAAGGATCCTCACTTACAACACCTTCATTTGATTTTGGTGTCGACATTAATTCAGCTCGGATCTTTTCTTCAATTTCATTGGCAATGGTAGGGTTTTCACGCAAATACTCACAGGCATTTGCCTTGCCTTGGCCTATTTTGTTGCCATTATATGCATACCAAGCCCCTGATTTATCAACCAAGCCACACTTCACACCTAGATCAACAACCTCGCCCAAATGGTTAATGCCCTGGCCATAAAGAATTTGGAATTCACACTGTTTAAATGGTGGAGAAACCTTGTTTTTCACCACCTTCACCCTTGTTTCATTGCCGACCACTTCATCGCCTTCTTTAACTGCCCCAATACGACGAATATCCAAGCGTACCGACGAATAAAACTTTAACGCATTCCCGCCCGTTGTAGTTTCGGGGTTACCAAACATCACTCCAATTTTCATACGAATTTGGTTAATGAAGATCACCAAACAATTGGCCTGTTTAATATTGCTAGTCAACTTACGTAACGCCTGAGACATCAAGCGTGCTTGCAGGCCGACATGGTGATCACCCATCTCACCTTCTATTTCAGCACGGGGTGTTAATGCTGCTACAGAATCCACGACCAGAACATCAATTGCACCTGAACGAACCAGCATGTCGGTTACTTCTAGGGCTTGCTCACCAGTGTCAGGCTGTGAAACCATCAGATCATCAACATTTACACCAAGCTTTTCTGCATAAAGAGGATCAAGTGCATGTTCCGCATCAACAAAAGCGCAAGTGCCTCCCTGCTTTTGTGCTTCAGCAATAACTTGTAATGTTAGTGTTGTTTTACCTGAAGATTCTGGACCATAAATTTCAACAACTCGCCCCTTAGGCAAACCGCCGATACCCAATGCGACATCAAGACCCAAGGAACCCGTGGAGATAGCTGGCATCGCCACTTGCTCTTTATCGCCCATGCGCATAACAGTTCCCTTACCGAACTGGCGCTCGATTTGACCCAATGCTGCTTGAAGCGCCTTTTCTTTATTAGGATCCATGATTGCTGCCTCTTCTCTTAGTGCCGACTTAAACTTTAATGTTTACTCTAATTTTTGATAGCTTAACTTAATTTTTTAGTACTGTATAGTCATACAGTACTCTATTTTTTGAGCATAGAAATTAATCCAAGCAACGCTTGCTGTATTGCCGCAACCCTGACGTCTGACCGTCCACCTTCAAACTGGTAGGAACGACTTTCTAATACCACTCGACTACTATCTCCAGGTTTAGCTGAGCCCGTAGGTTTGGCCCAGCAAAACCATACCAGCCCGACCGGTTTATCTTCACTACCACCACCAGGACCCGCTACACCACTTACCGCAACAGCAATATTTGCATTGGATACTTTAAGTGCACCTAGAGCCATGTCTTCTACAACTGCCTGACTAACTGCTCCTTCTTGGGATAGCACGTCAGGGTCAACACCCAACAATTGCTGTTTTGATTGGTTGGCATAAGTCACGAAGCCCATATGAAACCACTGGGAGCTTCCTGGAATATCAGTAATAGCACTGGCAATACCACCCCCAGTACAGGATTCCGCGCAAGTAACCGTTAAACTTTTGGACTGTAATAGCTCACCTAGCTCAGCTGCTAAGGATTCTTGCGATTGAGGTGAATTACTCATCATCAAATCAACTATTTCGTTAATGAAAAGAAACTGTTACCAACGTTTCATAGTGGTATGTGCTTGGAAACAAATCAATAAGTTCTATGTGATCAATTGAGTACTTTTTTGAAGACTCTAGTCCTGATAACTGCTGTAAGTCACGAACCATCGTCGCAGCATTACAGCTCACATAGATAAGTTTTTTGGGCTTATACGCATTGATCCAGAGAGCCATATCTGGAAACCCCTTTCTTGGAGGGTCAACAAGTAATACATCAAATTGCTTATACTCTGTACGCGCTTTAAATGTTCTCAAAGCAGATTCAGAGAACAAGTCCAAATGCACAAAACTCAATTCTTCCTGGGCAACTCGGTCAGGAGCATAATCGACCATAACACGCTGGACCAAACTACCATCACCGACAGCAATATTATCGACAAGAGCATCTGACAGGTTGCCCTCACCCGAGAATAAATCGAGCAGCGTTTCTACTCTCGCTTCATCTCGATTCACCTGGTTGGCGACAGAGGCTTTAAGCACCTCATTCATCGTGTTATTTACCTGGCTAAATCCCCCATGAGCATAGGGCTGATCCCACTCAACACTT
>JAJFKD010000154.1 GCA_021773405.1 Porticoccus sp. | reverse complement strand
TTGGTTGCGTGGTTTAGAGTTACTGACGGAGATAGATAATCGGGACGCGATCGCCTCCCTTGAGGTTCGTGGGTTACATATCTTTGGTGAGGCTGATCAGTTGGTGCCGGTATCTGCTGCAGATATTTTGAGTGGTCTGAACGCACACCAACAAGTCGATGTGCTTGAATCTACCAGCCATATTCCGCAACTTAGTTGTCCACAGGTGTTGGCTTTAAAAGTGCTGGATTTTCTCAAGCTTGAGCGCTATCACCTGGATAAGAAAAGAGTGGCTAAATCCTTTAGTCGAGCAGCTGAAAGTTATGATTCAGTGGCTAGATTGCAGCGCACGGCAGGGCAACATTTATTGGGGCTTCTACCTGACAAGCTCTTACCCGACAAGCCTTTACCCGAACAGCTTTTAGCGAGGCAGATAGTAGATTTGGGTTGTGGCACAGGTTACTTTGCTGAGCTGTTAGCGGATAAATATAAGGGCTCTGAGTTGACCGGTGTTGATCTTGCTCAGGGTATGTTGGCTTTTGCTCGAGGCAAGTGTGATGCCCCTGTAACCTGGTTATGTGGTGATGCTGAATGTTTGCCGTTAGCGGATAATTCGGTAGATCTGATTTTTTCTAATTTAGCCTTCCAGTGGTGCGAACAATTACCAAAGTTAGCTGCTGAGATAGCCCGGGTATTAAAGCCCGGAGGGATGCTGGCATTTACCTCATTGGGCAGTAAAACCTTGGATGAATTGAAACAATCCTGGGCGGAGGTAGACGATTACGTTCATGTAAATCATTTTATGGATGCTCAGAATTGGCATCAGGCTTTTTCCCAGGCGGGCCTCTGTTTTAATCATTTTGAAGTAGATGATCCTCAGCTCGAATATCGCGATTTAAGGCACTTGACTGATGAATTAAAGGGGATAGGCGCCCATAACCTGAATTCAGGCCAAAACCGGGGTTTAACGAGCCCAGAACAGGTGCGAGCCTTGATGCAAGCCTATGAAAAATACCGCAATGGAAACGGACAGCTGCCAGCTACCTGGGAAGTTATTTATGGAGTAGCAACGCTTGAGGTCACTAAACTGAATGCCTAACGCTTATTTTATTACTGGCACAGGAACCGATGTAGGGAAAACATTGGTAGCCTCTGGATTGCTGGCTGCCGCAAAAAAACAGGGATTGAGCACCGTTGGTATGAAGCCTGTAGCTGCAGGATGTGAAGATACCAGTGATGGCCTGCGAAATGATGATGCATTGCAATTATTGGCCCAGAGCAGTTTAGGTGTCAGCTATGAGCAAGTTAATCCTGTGGCTTTGGAACCGGGTATTGCCCCTCATATTGCTGCACAGGAAGCCGGTCGTCGGTTAAGTGCTGATCGATTAGCCGGTTTTTATCGGGGGCTAATGATGCAGCGCCCAGATTTTGCGGTTATTGAGGGTGCCGGTGGATGGCGTGTGCCTCTGAATGAGAGGGAAACCTTTGCGGATTTAGCCAAATGCCTACAGTTACCTGTAGTTTTGGTGGTGGGTATGGAGCTTGGTTGTATCAATCATGCACTGTTAACCGCTGAGGCTATTCAGCGTGATGGCCTTAAGTTGGCAGGTTGGGTCGCTAATCAGATATCTGCTGATATGGATCGCTATCAGGCAAACCTGGAAACCTTGCAACGCTGGATTCCCTGCCCCATGATTGCAGAAATACCTTTTTTGTCTAAGGCAAAAGCCGAAGAAGTGGTAGAATTCATCAAGTTGGATAGCTTGTTAGGCTGAGTTGATCAGAGTAAAAGCTGTATAGATTCCAGCGGAATCATTGTTATTAAAGAGTAAATATTATGGGTATGCGAAGCAAAGAAGAATACAGTGAAGAAGATTTGGCCAGAATTAATGAGGTAATTAACTCTGGTATTCATTCTGTAGAGCGCAAACCGTTTCGTTTTCGTTTGTTATTTTTGTGGTGGATTGTGGTTGCCGGATTAGGTGCCGCCAGTTGGTTTGCCGCTAAATTAGCGGGTGTGGTTTAGCTGTGTCAGTAGTTGTATCGACTAGAAATAGTATTCGTTGAGAAAAAGGATATACCCATGCTTTCCTGTTGAGAAAGCACGGATAGGCAACAGGGTATACGTTAATTACATATCTCATAGCTTTTACATACCCAGAGCATAAAAAAACTAGTGCGGTGAAATTACCAGCTCTAGGGTAGCTTCAATACCAGGGTGGCCTTCTTTGGTATAAGGAACCTTGATCAGCCAATCGCTTTCAATAGGTCCGGGGTGAACTATATTAGTCCAGTTGTCATCATTTTCCTGAGCCCATTGGTATTTTAAAACACTGTTTCCATTTTCAATTTTTACTAGTATTTTTAATTGGTCATTAAAAATATAATCACCTTGATAATAATCATCAAAAAACATTCGGTTATCGACAACATATTCAGGTGCTAACAAACCAACATTAATTGCAAAGCCCATATATTTGCTGTTTTTAATAATGGCATTTTTGGAGAGGAAAGAACTAAATAAGCGAACTGTTTTTTCTTTTCCATCCACTTCATCATGATTGATGTAAATGGCTGAGCGATCGTCGACAGTTCTACGGTACATATCCCACCGGGCATCGCGAACTTTGGTGACGACTTCAAGGTGGTATGCGGCGCGGACTTTTTTACCTTTCTTTTTTGCCTGTTCAATTTTTTTTGGAAAAGTAATTTTGTGGATCACCAAATTACCTTGAACAGAGATATCGCCAAAGAAAAACCGCTTCAGATTTTGGTAGCCTTCCTCTGAATTCACAATGCCGTAGTGACCAGAGTGAGCCCGGTGAACATAGGCCCTGGGCGTCCCTTTTACTGAGGCATTTTTAATTTGAACCAGTCCGTCACTTAACGGGCCAACCGCTTTGCGCGAAAGCCCTGCAACTGCTGTGTAGTCTTTAGAGTTTGTACCTATCAAACTGAAAAACCGTTCTTCAGGGAATTTATTATTGAGGCTGTTGACGGGTTTGGTTTTAGGTATTTTTAAATACTTACGCATTCTGTCGGTTTGAAAGTTTTCAGTATTATTTATTTTAATTAGCTTGGGTACATTGCCAATGCCACGAAAATCTATACCGCTGTGGGGTGTTGCATAGGTAAATATTTTTTCTACATTAACGGGGTTGGTTTCTTTTGACCGTAGATTTTGCAGCCAGCATCGGACAACTAGTCCACCCATTGAGTGAGCAACTAAATAGACTTTGAAATCATCAAGTTTTTTTTGATTATTACCGCAAACAGTTTGGCGGACTTTTTGTAGGTATTCTCCGAGTCCTTCAGCATAGATTTCCATTTCAGGGCGTTTGCCTGTGCCGAGATCTTCAGAAACAGGTTCGTAGTATCGATATATCCATACAGACTTCATCGAAACTTTATTGGGTTGCTCTATTTCACTTCCTTCAAAATAGGCATCGTTGTAGTCATATTCTTTCATTAACCGAACAAGCGGTGATTCAAAAATATGCTTGGTGATACTGCCATCCCAGCTTTGACGTAGTTTTGTGCTGCCAACGTTAAAACCCATATAAGGGTCAGCAACGGTATCTTCCACTTCGCCCTGGGTGCCGGCGTAACCACGAACGTACACAATTGGGTAAAAATGATCTCTGTTCATGACTAACTCCTTTTATTAGGTAGCATTCTTTCTTAGCTAACATCCTTTTTATAAATGTATTTATACCCTTGTGTATTTATTAATGTCTACATGTAATTTGAATTAAATTTGATAAAAAAAGCCCACTTAAAAAAGTGGGCTTAGTAGACTTAATGGCAAGGATAATGATAACGCTAATTAAACATCTTTAACCCGAACCATTAATTTTCCTGTATTTTCACCGGTGTACAGTTTCTTAACTGTTTGTAATGCTGTTTCTAAACCATCGGATACGTCTAAACGCGCTTTCAATTTTCCTTCATCCATCCATTTCACCAGTTCTGTAGTTGCTTCTGGATAACGGTCCATGTAATCCAAGATGATAAAGCCCTGGATTTTCAGGCGATGCATGAGTATCAGGTCATAGTTGTAGGGGCCTGGGACAGGTTCAGTCGTATTGTATTGAGAAATAAGACCACAGGTAGGAATTCTGCCATGAAGGTTCATGAGTTTTATACATTCATCCAGAATTTTGCCACCGACATTATCAAAGTACACATCAATACCGTTGGGGCACGCTTTGGCAAGGGCTTCGGCAACATTTTCAGTTTTATAGTTAATGGCTTCATCAAAACCAAGGTCATCTTTAATCCATTGGCATTTTTCATCACTGCCAGTTAAACCAACCACGTGGCAGCCTTTAATTTTGGCAATTTGACCTGCGATAGAACCAACGGCGCCAGCTGCGGTAGAAATAACAACAGTCTCGCCTGCTTTCGGCTCCCCAATATCCAAGAGGCAAAAATAAGCAGAAGGTCCGACTAATGCCATCGTGCCGAAAGCATCGATAACAGGAACATCACCCGTATCACCTAATAAGCCAACAGTTTCTGGTGTACCAATTTGGTAGTCGGCCCAGGTGCCGATTCCACTGACAATATCGCCTTCTTTAAAGGCGGGGGTGTTACTTTTAATGACCGTACCGCAAACAATACCTCTCATGGGGGCGCCTAGCTCAACGGGAGGCATATATTGTTCAATATCACTCATCCAAATCCGATTAGTGGGGTCTAGAGATAGATAATTTAGCTGAAATACACATTCCCCTTCACCAGGTTCTGGAATAGCTTCGTTTTCAAGGCTGAGGACATCATCGGTTATATCACCTACAGGACGTTTTCGTAGGCGCCATACGCGGTTACTCTCGGACATGTATTTCTCCTCATTTAGATAGTTAAGAACATTGTGTTAAATAACAATGAACATTAATAGACAAATAACAAACAATAGTAGGTCAATATAACGAGACCAGCCATTAATCTATCTGATAATAAATAGATCGTATTTTACGTAGCCTTCTTCACCAAATTGAATTTCAACCATTTTGTTAATAGTTTGAACGTCATTGAGCCATGCATATTTTTCAGATGATGTTTGAAAAGTTGGCGCAGCTATGAAGTAGGGGATATCTTTATCGGTAAGCAGTTCACCATTATTCAGACGCTCGATACTTTCTTCAGAGTTTTTAATGATACCGTTGTAGGAAATATAAATATGGGCGCCATCATCTGTTTGAATTAACCCGCGAACATCAAGACGAAATGCACCTGAAGGCATAATTCGTAGCCAGTCGGCACCGGGAGAAATAAATTTCCCATTAATATCTTTACCTTTCACCCAGCCACCTGGGCGGACATTAACGATCATCATTCCATCATCAATGACAAGGGGTGGATCTAATGGTGCCAGATAACTAAATAAATATTCCGTTGTTAGTTCTGTGGTTGGTCCAGACGAATTATTAGGTTCCATGGTTTATTCCTGGATAATGTTTAAACGTCTGTCCTTAGATATGATCGTCCGTAAGTTTTTTTAAATAACTTTTAAGCAGCGATAGCCAGGCAATGATAGTAGCCATGTCACAGGCGTTACCGCAAAAGACTTTTGTGACTGATTGGTTCTGGCTTAGAACCTGTTGGCTACTAATGACAGTAGCCCTAAATAGTGCTCCTGAAATATTAGCGAATGAGTTTAATCCACTCCCCAGGTTTTGGTTCACCTACAGGATAGTAACCATTGATAATACGCAATTCATCTTCACCATATTTCCCTATTTTGAGGTGCTTGGCTAACCTGGCAAAGCTAGTGTTTTTAGTCGCTTTAACGTAGTGAATAGTTTTGGGTTTTTGAGTCGCTAGACTACGCCTTGATATGGGTCGAAAACTTCTGATGATATTAAGGAGATCTTTGTTCGCTTGTTTTTCATCTACACCTGAATCAATTTCACCTCTAAAGATATAGGCGCGACGTCCATAATAAATGACAGCTATACGTTGATCTGCGCCATTTTTTTCTGGCACAAAACCGGTATGCCCGCTAAGCCTTGATTGAATAAAAGGTTCTGCTTTTTTTATCAGAGGTATATTCAATTGTTTTTTAATAAATTGGTCTGGAGTATCCAGTGTTCTGGCCATAACAGTGACTTTTATTCGGACATTGTTATCAGCATTTTTCGCCACAACTAATGGGTTACTGTTGGTGTTACTCGTGTGTGACCACTCTTTTGGAAAATAGATCTGAAATGCCAAATTATCATTTTGATAGGCATTTTCCGGTGTTTTATTGGGTTTGTAGCTTTTACCCCAAATCATGCCTTCGGTGGCTACTCGAAAGGGGGTAATATTTTTTTCTGCATCAAGCTTTTTAGGCAGTTTCCCTGATTTACTGACAACTTCCCTCAACCGTTTGTCATTGCGTGGGTGAGTAGAAAAAAGTCCATGATAAGTTTGTGCCTTTTTACCTGATTCCTGGGCACGCTTTTTCTCTAAACGTTCGTGATCTTTGAGTACAGAAATCACTTCAATCATCGCTTGAGGGTCATAGCCAGACTGGAATAGATAGCGGCCACCGAGCTCATCGGCTTCTAGCTCCATCTCTCTGCCATAGCCACTGACAAAAGATGCCCCCCAGAGGGCGCTGGCTTCTCCTACATCCCTGCTGCGGGTCAAAACTGCCAGTATGCTTGATACGACAGTCGAGCCGATCTGGGCGCGCTTACCGCGGCCGTGGTGGTTGGCAGTAACATGACCAACTTCATGGGCAAGAACAGCTGCTAATTGTGCTTCTGACTTTAGGTAGGTAATCAGCCCTCGGTTGATGTAGACATAGCCATCTTCTATGGCAAATGCGTTGATATCTGGACTATCGATGACGGTAAAGGTAAATGTTTCTTTGCTGTCGGTGAGGTTGCTGGTAATACGTTGCCCAACGCTCTTGACATAATCTGCCAGCTTTCCTTCAACTATTGGCATACTGGCAATGAGCTCTTCGTGCATTTCATGGCCATTAGAAGGCTCTTTTTTTTCTGCAAAAGCGGGTGGATATACCAAAGATAACGAAAGACCGAGAGTTAAGAGCAATAGGGTAGACGGTAGCGAACGATAGCTCACTGTGCTGATAAGGTATTTTATCGCTGAATTGATAAAGGTTTTCATAGCTAGGATTTGATCATTCCACGATGATCTAACATTCTTTCTGAATTGCGTTTTGGTGCTGATGCCGGTGTTGTTGATTCTGCCGGAGCTCCTTCCAGGAAAAACCCTTTAAGACGATTGCCAATACCTTCGCAAGCATCGCTTTGGACTTGGGCAATAAATGGAATAGGTGCACCTACTGCAAGCATATAAGATGAGCCTTTGGTTTCTACTTTGACCCGACCTTTTTCATCCAGTTGTTTTAAGTCCCATACAATGGCTTCGTAGATAGATGCTTTATCCCAGCTTGCAAAGCCAAAACAACCACCACCGCCAGGACCAACTGCACAACTAAACGTTCCGCTTTTATCCGTGGTTTCAGTATTGCCATCAACCCATACCATGTAGCGAATACCTAAAGATTTGATGCGTTCAGCAATCATCGGGTCTTCAAGTATACGACTCATACGCTTTAATTTGAGGGGTGCTATCCGTGGCTCGAACCAGGGATAAAAGCTGTCGAGAAATTCCTGTTCTGGCATGACTTTTAATTGTCCACCATTGGCCAGTCGGCCACCGATACAGTTGATGAAATCGGGCTCTGTTTCGTATTCCCCTGCGTGCCGTCTCCCCATAATTACCACTTGTTCTCCCTGATTGAGATCCAGGTGAGTATCGGTGACTTTGTATTCATCAATAACGGTAGAGGTTGAACAGCCAGTTAGAAAAACAACTGCTAAGCAGGTTATTGGGAAGAGTCCTGGGAAGAATATTCGAGTAAATAACTGAGAGCAGCAGAAACCTTTCATGACAGGTCACCACTTTTTGCCAATGATTTATTTTTTTCTGGTTGTTCTTTTTGTTTCTGTTCTATCCAATCACGAATTTCAGGTATACGTTCAAATCCAATAATTAGTCTTACACCCGCGTCCCGTAAGGCTGAAGTTGTAGCTTGGTCCAGAGCTGCTTCTTCTGACTTTAAAAAGCGAGTTTGTGTTTTCCCATAGGCACTCATCAGCCAATCAGCAATAGGCTCTCCATTGCTGTTAAAAACTTGTACGTTATATTTTATCCAGACTTCAAAGACATTGAGCCGAGTTTCAAAGGGCATTGCGAGCTGCACTTCTTCCACACTGGGAACAATCATTAAGTCTATAGGGTTAGGAGTAGTTGCAGTTTGTTTTTTCACTGTCTGTAATCGGGATTTATTGGCAAAAATATCGGTAAATACGCGATCAAAAAGCTTAGATTGGGATTGCCCTAATGCCATGGTGACATTTTGTTCTTCTTCACTTTTAAAGGTGTATTGAGTGAATGAATTATTCAGAACTAAACCCACGTGATAGGGCAGTGGTTTGGTGAGAGCTGATGGATAGTCACCTGAAACGACAACATTAGTAGAACAGGCCGCAAGCAATAAGGGCACTAGTGCCATGATTATTCGGACTGTGATAAAACAAGTTTTCTTCATTTGTATTATGTACTTGTCAGTTGTGTAAATGGTTTCACTCAAACCTTCTTATTTGAGCCTAGGCTCTCTTATTTAAGTCTAGAGAGTCCAACAAAGGTTCCATTATTTCGGTAGCTTAATTCACGCATTAACGCGGCAAATCGTGTTGCCGTTTGAAGGTTGCCACCTTGAACCTGAAAATGCACGGGGAAACCAATGGTGTGAATGCGAACCAAACGGTTTCCTCCACGTTTACGGTTGATCTTATCTACAGTGCTTAATACCTGGCTAATAGAATTTCCAGTGAAATCATCACCGAATACGTACAGGCTAATTTTTTTGTCTGATGCATAAAAGCGTCGAATTGCCCGTTCCACGCCTTCTACCGGGCTGGAATTACTAAATGGCGTCCAGTTCGCTAAACGATTTAAAATAGCCCGACGACGGGCAGGGGTGTCTGGAATCCATTTCCCTCGGTAACTGGAGAACATGTAATCCCCCATATCATTCATTACTTGAATCCCTTTTACCTTAGGGTAAATGTTCAAAATATTGATCATTTCCTGCTGCACCCGGGACCAGGCAAAATTGTACATACTGCCGGAGGTGTCAATGATAAAGACAATGTATTCGCTATCGACGGGGATACCGCCAACCAGTTGGTTATCTTCTCTGTTTTGGCTGGCTAAAAGGCGTTGCATTTCTTCGGTGAGAATTTGTAAGGCTAGTGTCAGCTTATCTTTTTCAGTGGTATCCACTTGAGCTACGGCGTCTCTCTGGCGTTTCACACTGGCCAGTTCTTCCTGCAGTTTTGCAATCCGTAGGCGAATATCAGAGATTTGTTCTTCACGTGATCTAAGGTTGCGGTTGAGAATGGCTGTTTCGCCACGTATTTGAAATAGCTGTTGTTGTAGTTTGGCAACACTGCCTTCAAGGGGCTGTACGACTTTTTCAAAGGCCGTAGATTCGACGGTTTTTGCTATAAGGAGTAACAACACAATGGCGCCAAAGCCACAGCTGATGACATCAAGAAATGAAATGCTAATTTCTGCTGTATAGCGGCGCTCTCTGCGCTTTTTTTGATTCATATGCTTTAAGTTATGGCCAATCTTTCGATGGGCTCATAAACGATCCATTAGTTGATAGTGCAAGTTGCCAAAAACTGGATGCAGCAACGGGGTCACCTTCCATGGGGAATAATAAAATATTGACCGGAATTCGGCGTGGCAATAATGTAACTACTGCGTCTTGGTAGTGTTGCACGCGTTCGCGACTTGAAACGGTACCGCCTTTGGGTGATTTTCGCCCTTGTGTCGGTAATCCATCTGTAATCAGGAATAAATTAACCGGTGCACTATCAAATTTGTTCAAAGCGTCAAAAGCATTAATAAGGCTCGTACCAGATTGGGGGACAGTACGGCCAAGGGCGGTG
>JAJFKD010000153.1 GCA_021773405.1 Porticoccus sp. | reverse complement strand
TTGGTGGGCTGTGACCGCACGACCCGTAGTATCATATATTTTTGAACCTCTGGTTCTTTTAGTAAATAGTTTGTTCAAACTGGAGTTGGCATTTCCGGATGCCTTGAAGGACTATTTGGCGGTCGGTATCGTTCTATTTCTTTCGCGATGGAGAGGGGCTACTGGAGGTTGGGAAGGGGGTGTCCGATCTGCGTCAAAGAAGATTATACGGCACCCATTTGCAGCTTTAGCACTCTTGGTTCGCACTGTTTTTATTTGGCCATTTGAAGTAATCGTACTTCTCAGAAACTTCATTTTTGCTGAACATATATTTCAGGACCGCACCACTAAGGAAATTAAAATGATTAGAGCGTCTCATCTAATTTCGCTTTTGCCGGTATTCTATGCTGTAATCCTCGTTGCTCTGAACTGGATAGTCGCAATTTTCCCTGATTTTATTCACCAAGCAAGATACCAAGTTTCGTTGCTCTTGAGAAAACGATAAACCTAACGTTCAAAAATGACTGGTGACATTTTTGGATCATGGATGAATTCTTCAACATACCTTTGGTACATTGCATTTTTTGAATTGGAGAATGAATTTTCTTCGGTGCAAATGTGAGCTACGATAGCTCTACGGGAGCGTCTCAATTGGTTTGGAAAAGTACCGTGTATAGTTCTGCTATGATGTATTGAAACTAGTCCTGCGCGTCCAACCGCAGGCACCTCATTCCAGTTCGGCAAACCCAAGTGGTTCACGATCTTTTGCCTTTGTTCCTCATGTGTATCCGTAGATGTAATGCCGCGTTCGGGGAAAACACCGTATTGATGTGATGCCTTGACGTATCTCAATGCTCCATTATCTTCACCGACAGTACATAGTGGAATCCAAACAGTTGGGAACGAACCATCAATAAAGTCCGGATACTGCTCCTCTTGATGCCACCCAACCTTTTTTGGATCACCGCCCGTTGACGGTGGCAAGGATGTGACGTGTGAGAAGAAAACTTGTGCCCGGTTGACTCGACAAACGTCTGCAATTGCCTGCCCAAGATAGGTTGACGAAATAATTTCGCGATATATTTCACTTTCCAATTGTGGATTTTCGATCCTAATGAGATCGTCGGAGCTAGAGTGACTAGAACTCTTTCGCATAACAACCACGTCCTCATGCAGGTCGGTGTTCAGCATACGATCAAATTCAGCATCTGCAAACTTGAGTATTTCGGGGTCAAAAATTTTTGGAATTATCGCGAAACCATCGGCGGCATATTTTTCATCCAATCCTCTGTCACAATTCATCTAAATCTGAGCCTTTCCTTTTCGCGACGTGATTGACCTCTAAACCGTTGAATTAGAGATTTAAGATACGCACATTCCCTGCTTTGTGAACAGACATCATTCTAGTATGAAAAAGACACCATCCTTCTTTGTCAACCGTTGACTCGAGTAATCTTGCCCCCATTTCACTGGACACTCAGGCGATTGCTGTTTGAGCTGCGATAAGCTCGTGTGACGAGCACCATTTTAGCTCTGAGTGCGGATGGTTCTCCTTGTAATCCTCGAACCATCCGTCGATCAATCCGAGCGCAGTTTTCGCATCCAGCAAAGGCGTCACGCGCACGTAGTCGCGCTTGAGCGTGTTCACGAATGCCTCCGACAGGCCATTGATCTGGGGCTCTTCACCGGCGTGAAGCAGGGGCGCAGGCCGAGTTGCCGGCCGAAGATGCGCGTATCCTTCGCCGTGTAAGGCGCGCCGTTGTCGGTTAGAACCTCGACAGGCTGTTTTGCGCCTAGCAATCACCGTAGTGCCTCTCCACCGCCTCGAGCATCATGTCGCGGATGTCTGATCCGCTGATGCCGGCATTACCGCCATTTGGACGAGCCGCAGAGCTTACCGAGTACGCATGTTGTTGTGTTCTGAAAACGCGTTTGCATAAATATGTTGAGCAGCAACGTCCCGCGCAGCACAGCGCTGCCTGCCGCATAGTGGCTACATTGTAACCGTTCGACCTTCACGGTACTGGCGCGCGAACACAAAATGCATAATAGGTGACGGAAATATTCTGTGATGCTCTGGCATTGCTTCATGGCTGGATTGACCGCGTTCGCAAGTCGCCCGGAACATAACAAGTACGATGGCTATTCAGGCGAGTTCAAATGAAAGCCCAGGACTGAAGAAGAT
Source organism: Porticoccus sp. (assembly GCA_021773405.1). Classification (GTDB taxonomy): domain Bacteria; phylum Pseudomonadota; class Gammaproteobacteria; order Pseudomonadales; family Porticoccaceae; genus Porticoccus. The sequence goes on along the minus strand of JAJFKD010000153.1, from coordinate 782 downwards.
TGGGTTCAAACAATCGGAGCTTCACTCTTGTCACCGAGCCCAAACCCTTTCATCATCCAAATCGTAGAACTTGGGGATAGCAGTTCCTGCCTTCCAGGAAGACCACGCAGGTCACCATAAGGATTCTTTTGTGTCTTATCTCTAACGAATCCACCTAGTTGGTTCATGTACTGAAGTGCGTAGTATATCGCCTCACGACGCTTTGTATTGGTGGTCGTCTTTCCGTGAATGAGTTTGTTTCTGATGCCTTGTACCGTTGACAAACATTCCCTAATCTGCAGCGGTACATCTTCAGAAAATACGTTCCTAAAAACGATTGAATACTTATCAGCAGTAAAATGTTGCTTCTCAAGCTCACTGTCTACTTTTGATGATGCGCATTTATGAATCCTAACAAGACCACACTTAAGGGCGCGGTGATGACCCTCCTCAAGTTTTAAGAAGCAATACGCCAAGGCCATTTCGTAGTTTTTGCCGTCACTCAGAAGCGGTTCAAGCTTTGACAGATACGATTTCACATCGTTATCAAGTCTAAAATAAACCGACTTAAGGCCTCTATAAGATTTTGGTGGCGTCATTATTCCTATCCATAACAGTGTATGTTGATTTGACCCTGTTGGCGTTATGAAAGCATTCGAAACATCATCAAAAGCGATGTCAATAAGCTGACAAAGCATATCCTACGATTACTGTTACCTACGTGAGAAAGTTGACCACTTCGAGGGTTGCAGAACCAAGAAATTACGGATGCGCCACAGTCTCCAGAAGAAAAACAATCAGCG
>JAJFKD010000152.1 GCA_021773405.1 Porticoccus sp. | reverse complement strand
TTCTTAAGAATGGATTCAGAGAATCTTTGACTGTCCTGATTGGAAATGCTTTTCCAGAATAAGGCTAGTGCTTTTAAGTCTGAGATCGTCTCTGGGCGCTTGAGATATTGGTATTTATTGCGCTCGTAGAATTTCCGCAACGCCTCAGTAGTAGTACTTTTATTTCCTTCTTTTGCGCGCAGATAATACATGTAACGGGCGAAAAGTTCATCCATTGGCGAGCCCGCATTTAAATAGAAAATGGAGCTTGTTATCTCCTCAAGACTTTTCCATTCGGAAATGAAATCATCTTTTTTATCCATCTCGCCGTAATATTTATAGAACTGTGCCTTAAATATGTCGGCATCTGCTAGCGGTAAACCGCGATCATTTAATGTCGAGAATATTCTGAGGGCCGTGTCTTGCGACTCCGCCTCTATAGGAAGCAGGATGCAGTTACCCAATATTCTTGCTGGGAAATACGGAAAATAGCTTGCGAATGCTTGCAAAAAATCATCGATTTTGTTTTGGAAGAATTGATAATTGCTGACATACTGGCTTTTGCTGCTTGGCTTCACTGTGCCAGTTCGCAACAAGTCAAGAAATTCATCCTTGTCGTTATCCGTAGCCACTTCAGAGTCAATTTTTAAGGTCGATTTATCAGCGCTTCCAAATTCATCAGTTTTCCATATGCATTTCTCAATCCTGTCGCGTGTTTGTTTTGAGTTGGCATCCTGCATATGAGCGAACTTGTCATAAAACGCACGCAGGATAAGCATTATTGTCGTAAGGCGCTGCTGGCCATCAATAACCTCTGACTGCCTGTCATCGTTCTTAAATGTAACAATAGATCCTAAGAAGTACTCATCGTTTTTATCAAAGGCTTCATAATCGTTGTTTGGAAATGAAAATGTAAAAAGATCATCCCATAGCGTCTGACACTGCTCTTCATCCCAAGCATACGGGCGCTGATAGTCAGGAATAAGAAAATCAGCCTTTTTATCAGAAAGCAATTCAAAGATGGTTTTCTGATCAACATTAAGTTTTGACATATGGCTCTCTACTTGCTTACCGCATAACATTTGTATATCACGCATGCGCGTTTAGCCGATTCTGATATTTGTCAGGTGTTAGTAATAGTTTGATTTAAAAGGGTTTTATTAGACATTTTTCGATTCCATTCAAAACAAAGCGAGGGAGGCTCATTATCTAAAATAATAGGATCCCTCTATCTATTCCATCTATATTTATAACACACTGATTTAATTTGAATTATAAAAATCGGTAGTGTGTAAACGTGCATCTACTGAGTATAAGGCGAGCAATGGTTTTGACAACCTCTAAAACTACGGGATATACCTTATGATCTCTTGTGAGCAGCATGATTATATTGAGATAGCTTGCCTGTATAACTATCGGGTTAGATTGACATTAGATTCGGGTGTCCAGCTAGAAGGGGTGGCTGTTGATACAGTGCGTAATCATGACCAAGAAGAATGTATAAAAATAAGGGATGGTAGTTCTGAGCATTTGGTAGTGCTGGATACCATTACAACGATGGAAGCTCTTGTAGAAAACCCACATTTCAAGGTCATTTCCTTCAAATAAATCATAGATTTTATTGGCTAGTTAGGGGCTTTTATTCAACCCTATAGGCTATTTATCACTTATTCAGGCATATAGAGCGGTAACCACCGAGTTTAAGCTGCTTATCAGGGTGGGCTTTGGTAAGATGCGCGGCTTTTGAATTGAATCGGGTCAAGTTAATTGAATAGGGTCTAGAAACCGCATGTTTAGTCTGATTGTCAGCAAAGAGTCCAATGTTAAGAATGATCTGCTCTCTGGGCTGACTGTAGCTTTAGCTTTGGTACCGGAAGCAGTAGCTTTTGCCTTTGTGGCTGGTGTTGCTCCGATGGTGGGTCTGTATGCCGCCTTTATGATGGGTTTAGTAGCCGCTGTGTTTGGTGGTCGGCCTGGAATGATTTCTGGTGCAACCGGGGCTATGGCCGTGGTGGTGGTTGCCCTTGTTGCCACCCATGGAGTGCAATATCTGTTTGCTGCGGTGTTGTTAGCCGGGCTTATTCAAATTCTTGCTGGTGTTTTCCGTTTAGGTAAGTTTATTCGGTTGGTTCCTTACCCGGTAATGCTGGGTTTTGTGAATGGTTTGGCCATTGTTATTTTCCTTGCTCAACTCGGACAGTTTAAAGTGCCTGATGCTACCGGTGCTTTGGATTGGATGTCCGGCGGTCCGCTGTATTTGATGTTGGGTTTGGTCGCATTGACCATGGCTATTATTCATTTCTTGCCTCGTTTAACCACAGCAGTGCCTGCTTCTCTAGCAGCAATTGTTGTAGTGACATTGATGGTTCATGGTTTGGACCTGGATACCCGAACGGTGATTGATTTTGTTCGTGGTATGTTGCCGGTAGAACAGCAGGCATCAGCAAGTCTTGAAGGTGAGTTGCCGAGCTTTGCTATTCCTATGGTGCCTTTCACCCTTGAAACTCTAAAAATTATTGGCCCTTATGCAATAATTTTGGCCTTAGTGGGGCTGATCGAGTCACTGCTGACCTTGTCGCTTATTGATGATTTAACTAATACCCGTGGTCGCGGTAACCGTGA
>JAJFKD010000151.1 GCA_021773405.1 Porticoccus sp. | reverse complement strand
CTCGGAAGGATACCGAGCAGCTGGGACATCGGGTGATGATGTCAGTCATTTTTGTTGTGAGCAGTAGTTGTGGGTAATCATATTAGGGCTGTCTTTTTTCCTGGACAGTCATTGCAAATTTCGGTTTATTCTACTCTTAACTTTGCAATTAAACAGATCATCCAGATCAGTTTTTATTAGCGTTTGGTTGCTGTTAGTCTAACCCATCCTTCATGGCAACAGGGGGCATCAAAATCAAACCAGGTTTGGTAGCTTTCCATAACTTCATTTGCCTGACTTTCGATGATGCCTGAAAGGCAAAGTAAGCCGCCCGGTTTGGTGAGTGAGTTGAGCAACGGAGCTAGAGAAACTAGTGGGCCGGCTAAAATGTTTGCGATAACCACGTCAGTGGCAACGTTCGGTGCTTTGTCTGGTAAATACACTGGAGTTAAGTCGGGAGATAATCCATTTCTTTGTGCATTGTCCGCCGTGGCTGTCAGTGCTTGAGGATCGATATCTACACAGGTTGTGGTTTCTGCGCCAAGCAATAACGAGGCAATGGCGAGAATGCCTGAGCCGCAGCCGTAGTCTGTAACGGTTTTTCCTTTAAGCTTTCCTTCGGATTGAATTTGATCTAACCATTGCAGGCAAAGAAATGTTGTGGGGTGTGTGCCGGTACCAAATGCTAAACCTGGGTCCAGTAATAAATTGGTGCTTTCCGGGTGGGGTGGTTCTATCCAGCTAGGGCAGATCCAAAGTTTTTCACCACACTGAATGGGGTGGTAATGCTTCATCCATTCCCGTTCCCAATCTTTGTCTTCCAGTAATTCCCAGCGATGGTTTATGTCATGTATTGCTTTGTTGATCGTTGCGCTGATTGCTTCAGTGTCGCTGGCTGCATCAAACAATCCAGTAATTATTGTTTCGTGCCACAAAGGTGTTTCACCCAAGGCGGGCTCGAGGATGGGTTCGTCGGCATTGTCCTCAAAGGTAACGGAAACAGCACCGGCTTCTAATAGCTTGTCTTCAATTTGTTCAGCTTGGTCTCTTGAGCTGTTTACTTTGAGTTGAAGCCAGGGCATGCGTGTACCTATTGAATATATGTTTGGTAAAAAACTGTGTATGAATAAGGGGCTGAATAAAAAGCCCCGAAATTCGGGGCTCTTTATTTGGGTTTTGTGTGGGAGGTTAAAGCCCCAGCTTTTTCTCCAAGTAGTGGATGTTAACACCGCCTTTTTGGAATGCTTTATCACAGACCAAATCCCGCTGGAGTTCAGTGTTGGTTTTTATACCTTCAATGTGGAGTTCATCCAGCGCATTTTCCATGCGAGATAGAGCTGCCGCTCGATCTTTACCGTAAGTAATGATCTTGCCCACCAGGGAGTCGTAATGTGGTGGAACGGTATAACCTGCATAAATGTGTGAATCTACTCTGACCCCATTGCCGCCAGGTGCGTGATAGGCGGTGATTTTTCCGGGGCTGGGCATAAAGGTAATGGAGTCCTCTGCATTAATGCGGCATTCAAATGCATGGCCGCGGAAGATGATGTCTTCCTGGGTAAAGCTCAGCTTTTCTCCGCTGGCAATCAGCAGCTGCTCTTTAACGATGTCGACTCCAGTGATCATCTCGGAGACAGGGTGCTCTACCTGAACCCGGGTGTTCATTTCGATGAAGAAGAAGCGGCCATCTTCGTAGAGAAACTCGAAAGTACCGGCACCGCGGTAACCAATTTCAATGCAGGCATTAACACAGGCTTGTAAAACATCATTGCGCACGCCATCTGGAATATCAGGTGCAGGCGCTTCTTCTAATACTTTTTGATGGCGACGCTGTAGGGAGCAATCACGATCACCCAGGTGTATCGCATTTCCCTGGCCGTCCGCCAATACCTGAACTTCCACGTGGCGTGGATTTTCCAGGAATTTTTCCATGTATACGGTATCGTCACCAAAGGCTGCTTTCGCTTCAGCCTTTGTAACTTGAATAGCATTGATCAGTTCAGCTTCGCTGCGAACAACTCTCATGCCTCTACCGCCACCACCTGCAGCGGCTTTAATGATCACTGGATAGCCAACTTCGCGGCCTATCTTTTTTGTCCGCTCTGTATCATTTGTTAGTGGTCCGTTTGACCCTGGCACTGTGGGTACACCTGATTTTTGCATCGCATCGATAGCGGCAACTTTATCGCCCATGATACGGATGACTTCAGCAGTTGGACCAATAAAGGTAAAACCGCTCTTTTCCACTCGCTCTGCAAAATCGGCATTCTCTGCAAGAAAGCCATAGCCTGGGTGTACGGCCTGGGCATTGGAAATTTCCATGGCGCTGATAATAGCAGGTACATTCAGGTAACTTTGTGCGGAAGAGTTGGGACCGATACAGATGGTTTCGTCTGCCATTAATACATGTTTCAGGCTTGCGTCCGCCTTTGAGTGTACGGCGACGGTTTTAATGCCGAGCTCTTTGCAGGCACGCAGAATCCGCAGGGCAATTTCGCCGCGGTTGGCAATAAGCACTTTTTCCAGCATAGCTGTTGCTCCTGTCCTCTGCGGTTTAAATGATAGTGATCATGGGTTGGTCGAATTCAACGGGTTCGCCGTCTTGTACCAAAATAGCGCTGACAGTTCCGGACTTGTCGGCCTCAATTTGGTTCATCATTTTCATGGCTTCAACAATGCAGAGCACTTCGCCTGCTTTGACTTGCTGGCCTTCCTCGACAAATGCTTTTGCACCTGGAGCGGATGAGCGATAGAAAGTACCCACCATAGGTGAGCGTTGAACGTGACCTTCAAGCTCGTTAGCAGCCAGTGCTTCAGCAGAAGGTGCTGCCGCTGTGGCAACAGGCGCAGCAGCTGGTGCTGGAGCAACTGGAGCAGCGTAGGTTGGCGCTGCAGCGATGGTTTGTCCGCCACGGCTAATACGCACAGATTCTTCGCCTTCTTTAATTTCCAGCTCGTTAATGTCTGATTCTTCGATCAGCTCTATCAGTTTTTTTATTTTACGAATATCCATCTGTGTTTGCTCCAAATGGTCAATTAGTTAGTGTTGTTAGGGTTAGGACTCGAGTTGTTCTATTGCTGCGGTGACAGCCATTTCGTAGCCGATGCTGCCAAGCCCGCAAATCACACCTTTTGCAATGTCTGAGAAATACGAGAATTGACGGAATTCTTCCCGTGTATGTACATTGGACAGGTGCACTTCAATAAAAGGGATGTCTACAGCCAGCAGTGCATCACGTAGAGCAATGCTGGTATGTGTAAATGCGGCGGGATTAAAGATAATAAAATTAACCCCTTCTTTTTTTGCATCATGAATACGGTCAATCAGTTCGTACTCGGCATTACTTTGCAGGCTCTGCAGGTGATGACCTTCGCCTATGCAAATATCGGTGAGTCGTTGATTGATGTCTTCTAGGGTTTCGCTACCGTATACATCGGGTTCGCGTGTGCCCAGCAAGTTTAGATTGGGGCCGTGTAATGCCAGAATGGTTGCCATAGCAGTGTTCCTAGTAATGTCCCCGAGAAAAGTTGTTATTCAAGTAGTGAATAAAGCAAGCAGATGCAGAGATCGCTCTGTTTATGCGCTACCTGTTGAAAGGCAGTCTGCAACAAAAAAAAAGAACTGTCCATTTTTTTGTATTTTTTAGATGTTTGACTCTATTCGCGACAAGTTTGTAGCTAAATTGTGTATTTTTTGTGGTGAATGACAGGACGATGAAATGGCTTTATGTGTTTTTAGGGTGATTTCTCGCAGGATGTCGGCATATTAGCTGTCAGATCGACTAAGTTTCTAAACTTTGTGGCTATATTCGTTAATCTTGTGTCGATATTGCCTTTATCACGATATTTTCCGTCAGGAGCTGGGGCAGAATCATAGGGGTATCGGCTTCTTCGGGATAAAACAGGTAAAGAGGGACGCCACTACGTTGATGTTGATTTAACAAGCGGGTGATTTCTGGATTGTAATTAGTCCAGTCACCTTTTAAGTAGGTGATGTTGTTTTGTTTCAGTGTATCGAGGAACCGGTCGGAGCTCAGGGCTAATTTTTCATTGGCTAAACAAGTGATGCACCAGTCCGCCGTCAGGTTGATAAAAACGGCTTGTTGGTTGTCCAGCAATTGTTCCAATGTTTGTTTGGAATACGGTTGCCAAGGTTGATTGGTGTCGTCATTGTTATTGTGGGTCTGCCAGGGTAGAAGCAAAGCAATAATAAATGCACAGATGGCAACAGTTGTGCTTAATTTGCCGCTGCGAACTTTTAATAACCAAAGTGCAAACAGTATTAATACCACGCCACAAATGACAGCTGCGACGGTATCGCTACCTGCTTGCCTGCCTAATACCCACAGCAGCCATACGGCGCTTAAATACAGGGGGAAAGCTAAAAACTCTTTAAAGCGTTCCATCCACATGCCGGGCTTTGGCATTTTTTCTGCCATGCCAGGCCACCAGGATAGGATCAATAATGGAAGTGCCATGCCTAAGCCGAGACAGGCAAATGTGCTCATGGCGACCCAAGTGGGCTGGGTTAAAGCAAAGCCCAAGGCTGTTCCCATAAATGGTGCTGTACATGGACTGGCAACTAGGGTTGCCAATAACCCCGTCATAAACGAAGAGGAGAGGCTGTGACCTTCAGTGGTTGATTGCCCCAAGTTCATCAGGCTTGAACCAAATGTCAGCAAACCAGAAAAGCTCAACCCCATTAATACAAACAGATAAACTAGTAATCCTACAAAAAGTGGAGACTGGAGTTGGAACCCCCAGCCGATAGCTTCACCAGCGTTTCTCAGTGCCATTAATAATGCGGCGATTGCCATAAAGCTGAGCACAATACCGAGGGTGTAAGCTAGCCCATGAAGGTGTTTGCCGTGCTTGCTCAAATGGTTGGTGGTTAAGCTGAGAGCTTTGATAGATAACACCGGAAACACACAAGGCATCAGATTTAGAATGGCGCCACCTAGTAGAGCAAACAGAAGCATCAGCAATAAGCTGCTTAGAATAAGAGGTTGGTTTGCAGTGAGAGCCCCAATGCTATTTATCTCAGACGTAAGCTTATTTGCTCCGATATTGTCTGCATCGGTAACTGTAACCGCAGATGTTTTGTTGCTGATGGTGAGTAACTGTCGGCGTGGTGGGTAGCAAAGCCCTGCATCGGCACAAGCTTGCGATTCAACTATCAGCTTGGTTTTGTTAGAGCCTTTTGTTGTAACTGAGCTTTTTGTTATATCAGGGAGCAGGGGGATATCAAAACTGGTTTGGTGGTAATACACCTCCAGCTCTTTTTCATAGAATTCATCGTAGATGCGTTTGCCGGGTTTGTACTTTGGTAATGAGTCAGTTGGTAGGTTTAAGTGAGAGCCATCAGGGTTTAAAAACTTGAAACTGTGTTGGTAAAGGTAATACCCCGGTTGTAGAGTCCATTCGAAAAATAGTCGTGGGTTTTCTGT
>JAJFKD010000016.1 GCA_021773405.1 Porticoccus sp. | reverse complement strand
TTTGCCCTAGCCTATCACCGGTCACCCTGCTTGGCTATTTGCAATACACTCGTGGTTCAATTTCTAACGAAACCCCAAACTTATCAAGTACCGAGGCCTGAATATCGCCGGCAAGGGATAATAAGTCCTTTCCCGTCCCATGGTAGTTCACTAGAACCAGTGCCTGGTGGTCATGCACCCCCACACCAGAACTTGTTATTCCTTTCCAACCCGCTTGTTCAACCAACCAACCCGCTGCCAATTTTTTACGACCACCTGCCTGTTCATAATTCACGAGATTGGGGTACTTTTGTTTCAGTGTTTCTAGCTGCTCGGAACTGATCACTGGGTTTTTAAAAAAACTGCCTGCATTGGCAATCTCTGTAGGATCGGGCAATTTGGAGCGACGAATAGCGCAAACAGCATCAGATACTAGTTTTGGGGTTATCGCAGGCGGGGTTACTCCAGCCAATGTTTTTGTTTCCAAATATTGTCGTAATGCCGGGTACTCCAGGCATAAATTTGCCTTAGCAGAAAGTTTCAGATTTACAGCGGTGATCACATATTGGTCACGGCCGAGCCCTTTGAAAAAACTGTCCCGATAGCCAAACTGACAATCGTCCAATGTCATGGTGATTGCTTCACCACTGGACAGTTTGATGGCTTCCAAAGAATGGAAACGGTCACTCAATTCAACGCCATAGGCACCGATATTTTGTATCGGTGCAGCTCCGGCAAGACCAGGAATTAAAGATAAATTTTCCAACCCATACCAGCCTTGCTTTAGGGTATGTAGCACAAGCTGATGCCAATCTTCGCCTGCGCCGACTCTGATAATTTTTTCTGCTTGGTTGGGCTCTGATACCAGTTCTATACCAGGAATAGCTATATGAATTACCAGGCCTGCTAAATCACTAGCTAATACCACATTGCTGCCACCACCTAATAAGGTAATGGGTAACTGTTTTTTCCTGGCCCAGGCCAGGGCTTCTTGTAGTTCATTGTCGGAAGCAACCTTGCAGAAATATTCAGCCGTAGAGGGCAATGCCAGGGTATTATATTTGAGCAGTGGCACCTGCTGCTGAATATTGAGCATCAGGCGATTTGTTCGCGGAGGTTAACTAGTAAGCCTTGTGCTGCGTCTTCAACCAAGTCTAACACTTGTTCAAAACCTTCCCTACCACCAGAATATGGATCTGGCACTTCTTCTAGATCACTGGAGCCATATTCTAAAAACAATTCTAATCGACCATTAAACTCTGGTAGGGCCATCGCCTTAAGATCCCACAAATTTTGCTTATCCATGGCCAAAATATAATCAAACTCTAGAAAATCCTCAGGCCTTACCTGACGTGCGACCAAATGAGAGAGGTCATGATTTCGCAACAATGCCGCTTCGCTGGCTCTTGGATCAGGGGATTTACCGATATGCCAATCGCCCGTACCTGCGGAATCAACCATGATCGACTCTTGTAAGCCGGCATCAACAACCATTTTCTCAAAAATACCATGGGCAGTTGGAGAGCGGCAGATATTACCCAGGCATACAAATAAAATTTTCAACGGCACGTTTTAATCCTTCTATTTCTATGCAAGCAAATTGATAACTCGTTGCAAGTCTTCTTCCGTATCCACGCCACCGGGAACCAAAGCCTTAGCCTCAGCCACATGAATCCGCTCACCATTCCACATAAAGCGAAGTTGTTCCAAGCACTCCAGTGTTTCAATTGGCGCCATGGGCCAATGAATAAAAGCGTTGAGCATAGCTACCCGATAACCATAAATGCCAATATGTCTCATAGGGCTCAATGTATCGGACATGGCAATAACTTGATTATCCATATGATCCTGCTTTACATGGTCTCGGGGCCAGGGAACAGGCGCACGACTGAAATACAGTGCCATTCCGTTGCGCTCTGCCACCACTTTTACAATATTGGGGTTATTAAAATCTTCATCGGTTGCTATGGGTTCACACAGTGTTGAAACACCTGCTTCTGAATGACTAGCCAGGTTTTCTGCGACCTGATCGATCACCTCTGGTGGTATTAAGGGTTCGTCTCCTTGCACATTTACCACAATATGATCATCAGCAAAGCCATAATTTTCTGCCACTTCCTGTAACCGATCTGTTCCTGATTGATGATCAGCTGAGGTCATACAGACCTCACCGCCAAACCCTTTAACTTCGTCAAAAACCCGTTGGTCATCGGTAGCAACGATAACCTTGGCTGCCTGGCTTTTTTGGGCTTGCTGGTAAACTCGCTGGATCATGGACAAACCAGCGATGTCTTTTAAGGGTTTACCCGGTAATCGCGTGGAAGCAAAACGGGCGGGAATAACAACAGTAAAATCCATAGTCCTCTAACAATCTCAGTTGGGCTTATATTTGTTGGGCTTAAATCAGTTAGACCTGCATTCCATAAGCTTTTTCCCAAGCTCATCAAAAAAGGCCTCATCTGGTTGAGCACTCACATCAAGCACCCAGACCTTATCGTTCTTTAGCTCTGAACATTTTACAGCGTCTTTTGCAGTAATGATCACAGGTAGATCATCATCAAAAATAAATTCTTCACCATTAAAAACATGATGATCGGGCCAAGCGTGAAGCTGTACCTCAAAGCCCAGTTGCTCAAGGGACTGAACAAACCGCTGAGGGTTACCAATACCGGCAACTGCATGGACTTTATAGCCGCCACCCCACTGCTCTTGTTCAGTTAGCTTGTTAAGGCCTTGCTCTAGGTTCAGATCTTTCTTTAAGTCTATAGCTTCATTGGAGAATAAATGTCTCAATTGAATCGGGACGATAGACAACTTATAACTCGCTTTAAGTGAATTATCTGTGCTGGTCCCGTTGGCAATAACAAAATCTACATCCACCAAACGACTGGCAGGCTCACGCAATGGGCCTGCTGGTAGGCATTGACCATTACCAAACACTCGCTGAGCATCTACTAATACAATCTCTATATCTCTGGGCAAGCGATAATGTTGCAAGCCATCATCACTTAATATCAAGTCACAATCAGTTTGTTCAAGTAGAGTCTTTGCAGCCCGATAGCGATCTGGATCGACCATAACGGGACAGTATTTTGCTAACAATAACGGTTCATCCCCTGCCTCTACGGTAGAGGATTCTGTCGATACAAAATAAGGGTATTGATGAGGCTTTTTACCATGACCATGACCACCATAGCCTCGACTTATCACACCAGGGCGATATCCCTGTTGCTGAAGCCACTGCACAAGAGTGATTAACAATGGTGTTTTTCCTGTACCCCCAACACTAATATTCCCCACCACAATGACCGGAACATTTAGCTTTGGATTGGCAGTACAGCGTTGAATATAGACCTTACGTAAAAAAACGATACAACGAAAAACCCAGGACAACGGCAGCAATAGCAAGGCCCAGCTAATTTTCCGATACCACGCCTTTTCAAGTGATTTAGAGAAGCCCATTTAGTTTAGCCCCTAAGCAGGCTATTCAATCTCATCGGCAAACTGTTTACTGTGAAGCTGAGCATAACGACCATTTAATGCTAACAACTGATGGTGACCACCTTGCTCCACAATCCGCCCTTTATCCATGACCAAAATTCGATCCGCATTTTCAATGGTGCTTAACCGGTGAGCAATGACAAAGGTAGTTCGACCTTGCATCACTTCCTCTAATGCATCCTGAATATGACGTTCAGATTCAGTATCCAATGCTGAAGTCGCTTCATCAAGAATCAGAATAGGCGCATTTTTTAACAGTGCTCTAGCTATAGCCAAACGCTGGCGCTGCCCTCCGGATAACATAACACCCTCATCACCAATGGCAGTGTTAAACCCTTCTGGCAACTCTTCAATAAACTCCAGAGCATGAGCAGCCTTGGCTGCTGCATGCACCTGCTTCTCAGAACATTCAGCTAGGGCTCCATAAGCTATATTGTTATAAACCGTATCGTTAAACAGGGTGACATTTTGAGAAACCAGAGCGATATGACTGCGTAAATTTTCCAACTTATAGTCATTCACATCGGTACCATCAAGCAGGATCTGACCTTCACTGTGATTATAAAAACGGGGAATTAAACTAACTAGAGTTGTCTTACCACTCCCCGATTGTCCGACTAATGCAATCGTTTCTCCGGCAGGGACTTCAAGATTAATACCATTGAGAACAGTGCCAGCCTCATCGTTGTAAGCAAAGCTTACGTCTTTGAATTCAAACGCACCATCCACAGAAACGCGCTCAACAGTGCCCTTGTCGGTTTCTTCCTCTTCATCCAACGTAGCAAACAGTGTTCCTGCTGCTGCCACACCTCGCTGAATATTACTGTTAACCTCAGACAGTTGGCGTATGGGCTTGGCTAGCAACGCAGCTGAAGCTAAAAACTGTACAAACTCTCCGCCCGACATATCAGCCAACACTTTTGGATCTAAGGCTAGCCACATCAATAAAGACAATGCCATTGCTACCAGCATCTGGATTACAGGAGAACTAACACCTTCTGCCACAGCCATTTTCATATGCTGGCGACGAGTATATTTACTGGCGGTGTCCATTCGTTTTCGTTCGTATTTCACACCTCCATACAAATGCATTTCGCGATAACCGCTCACCACTTCTTGGGTAACATGAGTAACATCCCCAATGGATGATTGAATCCGCCGACTCAACAATCTGAAACGTTTACTAACCGTACCTACTACCAATCCAATAAATGGTAGTACAATGATAAAAATACCCGCCAAACGCCAATTTATATAGAACAAATAACAGATAAGACCTATAACCAATGCTCCTTCACGAATAATAACTTTTAGGGAGCTGGTTGCAGCATGAGTAACCTGAGCCACATGAAATGTCACCCGTGATACGAGATGGCCTGACATACTTGTATCGAAATATCGGCTCGGCAGGCACGTATATTTATTGAATATTTCAGCACGTAAATTAAATACTAAGATCTGTGCCACATAGGTCATGCAGTACCCGCCCAAAAAAAATGCAAAACCACGTACTACGGCAACAAAAAACATCAGTACGGGAATAATCCAGCGGCTTTCAGCCACAGCATTTTCTCCCCCGATTAATGCCGCAAAACTAGCAGTGAATCCCTTACTACCATCTAGCATTGCATTAGAGACTGTAATCTCTTCTCCAGAAAGGGTTGTAATAGCGTTGACGGTATAGCCAAATAAATCGACGAATGCGATTTCCATTGCAGCAAACAACATCAAACCCAAAATACTTAAAAGAAAAATACCCCAATAATGCTGGAGGTAGGAAACTAACCTGATATAAACCTGTAGCCCGGACATTTCCGGGTGATCGAGATCGGGGACTGGCTGCGCCACTATTGCTCCTCAGGATTCTTGGTCGGGCTTTTTTGTGGTTATTTTTAAGTGTACGAAGCCTATTTTACCTGCCGCATCCATCGCTGTAACTACCGATTGATGAGAAGCATCGGCATCGGCAGTAATAGTGAGTGGCATTTCGTTGTTTCCCGAAGAAATATCTTGCAGTGCTTTCATCAAAGTTTTGAGCTGGCGATTGATTAATTGCTTTCCATTTATACTGTAATCGCCATTCTTCCCTATTAATATTTCGATGCCTTCTACTGCGTCCTCTGCGACTTCACCATCAGCCTCCGGCAGGTCCAGCACCAAGTGAGACTCTTTGGTGAATGTCGTGGACACCATAAAAAAAATCAACAGTAAAAACACCACATCAATCAGTGGTGTTAGATTAATCGTATTATCGACTTTCTTTTGGCGCCGAAACTTCACCCCGCTTTGACCTCTTCTGGCCTCAAAACCCTGTCACCATGTAAGGCATCTATTAATTTAGTCGCTTGGTCTTCCATATCCACAACTAGCGAATCAACACGGCGTTCAAAATAACGGTGGCAAATAAGTGCAGGAATAGCCACTGTCAAACCCGCAGCTGTGGTAATCAAGGCTTCAGAAATACCACCTGCCAAGATGGCAGCATTTCCCGTTCCTTCAAGCATGATGGCATTAAACACCTTGATCATGCCAATTACTGTACCTAAAAGTCCAAGTAATGGTGCAACAGCAGCAATAGTGCCCAATGGCGCAAGATGTTTTTCTAATTCGTGAATGACCTGGGCCGCTGCTTCCTCAATACTATCCTTCATTACTTCACGGCCATGACCAGAGTTACTAATCCCTGCAGCGAGAACAGACCCAAGAGCTGAAGAACCACGCAGCTCATGGATATTTTCCTTGGTCAATTGATTCTGTTTTAGCCAATGCCAGACTTGGCCAAGTAACGTGGGAGGAACAACTTTAGATGGCCTCAAGCTCCAATAACGCTCGAAAGCAATAGCAATCATTACAATTGACGAAAGAATAATGGGTAGCATTAACCAACCACCGGCAACAACAAGTTCGTACACGACTATCTCCCAACTATTCCTAAACCTCTAAAACGGCAAAAACTGTATCACATTCACTAGTACCCAAATACCTTTAAAACCCATATTTAAGTGTAGAAGTCACGAATACGGGAAACGGTTCAAACTATTTTAGCTAAATCCATCCCAAGCCTTGAACATCGTATAGAAAATTAACCTTTAAGAAGGTAACACTTCAAAAAACAAGATATCTAAATCATTCTTCTGCCAGTTGCCCATTTCAACCATTCATCAATACCAATATCGCTTGGCATCTACCCTTCTACTTGAAACCGTTAACTGACCATACTGATCCCAGGTAAATTCAACTGCACCATGATCTGCTGTCGTCCATAACGTTGACCCAACATCCTTATACCTTTGTAAAACAGAAGCCGTTGGATGGCCAAAATGGTGTTTATAACCGGCAGAAAAAACAACATGTTTTGGTGCTAGTAAACTAACAAGTCCAGGAGACGATGAAGTTTTGCTACCATGGTGAGGTGCAACTAAAAGCGTAGCTCGATCCTTGTGGTGTACTTTATACCCTTGCATATGAGTCTGTAGCTGGCTCTCAACTTTAGACTCTATATCCCCCGGTAAAATCACTATTTGATCTCTGTAGCTGATTTGCAACACACATGAACGGTTATTGCTTTCTTTTTCTATTTTTTCCTTTGGATGTAAAAACTCAAAATTTACATTATCCCATTGCCATGTATGCCCTGATGAGCAAGAAGAAAAAGTAAACCGCCCCTTAGAAATATCTTCACCTAAAGTAATCTGACTGGGAGATAATGCTTCAATAATATTCATCGTTCCTCCAGCATGATCATTATCTCCATGGCTCACTATTAACATGTCTAACGCTGTTTGGCCCCTATACCTTAAATAGGGAATCACAACTGCATCTGCCATATTAAATCCATCCTCGTGTCCTGGCCCTACGTCATAAACCAAAGTGTGCTTACCAGAAGCCCCCTCAGTTTCAACAACTACAGATAACCCCTGCCCCACATCAAGCACGGAGACCTTTAAAGGGACTATTTTGTTTAGTGTCAGGTATGGCGCTGTTATTGAGGTTAAAAAATTTTCTTTTCCACCATTTTTTGAGCCACCAATAGAAACAAGAGATAGCACAAACAACATCGGCACAATTAGGTATTTTCCTGGAATACCCCTAGGCAATAAAAAGAGAATTAATACTGAAATGTGGGTTAAGCAAACAGGCCATATTTTGGGAAGCGGCAAGTATCGCGGTAAATTTACAGCAGACGAGTTATTTGGATCAAAAATCATATGAATCAAATCAATAAAATAATTCAATTGCCAACTGGCCAACGTCCAAACCTCTAATGACCAAGCCTCATTAACCAAAAGCAATGCACTACCGAGTAAGCACAAAGGGACAATAAAAAAACTAACCCATGGAATAGCGAACAAATTTATCCAAGGAGCAAACCAGGAAATGGGTAATTGGTACAACATCAGAAGAATAGTCAAAGGGATAAAAAGCAACCATTGCACATAGAAAAATTGCTTTAAACGGATTTTCCATGTTGGCAGAGGGAGTCCCCAAACTGCCCCCTTCCCACCATTATTTTTAATATAGCCAGCATGTTGATTTACATAAACAGGCACTAACCATAACAAACAGGCTACCGCTCCAAATGACAACCAAAAACCTGCACTTAAAAACGCAAGAGGGTCGATGATAGCCACGCCACTCAACGCCATACCAAACCCAAGCCCTCGGCTAACCTTTCTGTTGAGTAAAAAAGCGACTATTACAACAGAAACCATGACCAAAGCTCGTTGTGTTGGCAGACTTAATCCGGCCAAACTGGCGTAAAGAACCGATGCAAATAATGAACAGATAGAGCCCCAGTAATGGGTGTTAGAAAAACCTATAAAAACACAAAAAAAACGTGCTATCCCAGACCCTATAACATAGAAAAAGAAAGCAATAATCCCTATATGCATTCCCGAAATAACCATCAGGTGAACCACACCAGCAAGAGCCAAGTTATCCCAAAGTTCAGAAGTAATCATTGAGCGATCACCTACGGTCAAGGCAATAATCAATGATTTCACTTCGTCTGTAGCAGGTAGCTTTAAAATGGCCTCTCTAACTCTGAATCTCAAAGCACTCAAAGAATTTTGAGTTGACAGTAATTCATTGTCGCTACTACTTCTCACATACCCTGTCGCAGAAACACCCTGGCGTAGTAACCAGGCCTGATAATCAAAACCACCAGGGTTTACTGTGCCTCTAGGCCGCCGTAACTTGACCCTTAAGCTCCACACTTGGCCTGGCAGAATATTTTTTGATGGGCCATACCAATTAAGACGTATTTTTTTTAACGTCGTGGCTAATGACTCAGATGATGGTAAAGAAAGAGAATCCTCGGGCAGCACCTTAAAATAAAATTGAGTATAGTTATCCCCTACCCTAGGAAGCCCTACAACCTCTCCTTTCAAGACTAGTTCAACAGGATTAAGCTCTTCAGGTAGCTGATAAGATAACGTGTAATGTCCCCAAAAAACGCCATAAGTCACACCCCACAACAAACAGGCTAAAGCCCTAAAATTGATAACATAGAGAAAAAAGCCAACAATCGCAGGTAGCAACAACCAAGTAGAATCAGGCAATTCTGGTAAGAAACCAACGGAGAAAATGCCTAAAGACAAACTAAACAACATGATTACACGGGACATCCTTGTCTCCGATTAAAAATACAATGAGCTATATCCTACCAAAATAGGTATTTTTGATAAAAAAAGTTTGCCCAACACCCAATGGGGCATAGAACATGTTAAGTTTCTTTTGCGCCAGATTACATAACCCTAGTTTAGGGCTTGGCGAATTAAACGTTATCCACCAAAATAGCACAAATTTTTGCACCTGCTTTTGGCTTTACCTATGCGTAAGAATAATAAAAATGGACTAAAAATAGGGCTTGTACTTTCAGGCGGTGGAGCACGTGCAGCCTACCAAGTCGGCGTACTTAAAGCTGTTGCAGAAACTCTGCCAAAAGAAACCAATAATCCATTTCCTATTATTTGTGGTACCTCTGCCGGAGCCATTAACACGCTGGCTATTGCAGGTCGTGCAGGTCCTTTTCGATTAAGGATAAAAAAACTAGAAGCTATATGGCGGCAGCTGGACGCTGAAAAAATCTACCGTACCGACTTTTTCGGCGTTCTCAAAAACAGCCTGAATATGTTTTTTTCTTTTTTTAATAGTGGTTATGCCCTTGGTAAACCAAAAGCGCTGCTGGATAACACACCATTGCGTCACCTATTAGAAAACTATGTTCGTTTTCGCCACATTGATGAAGCCATAGCTGCAGGTGAACTCGATGCTGCAAGCATTACAGCTGTTAGCTATAGCACAGGTAAATCGGTTACTTTTTTTCAAGGTACCGATGATATCCACCCCTGGGAGCGATCTCGGCGTGTAGGTGTTCGTACACAACTTACTATTGATCACTTAATGGCTTCATCTGCCATACCCATGATGTTTCCTGCTATGCACATTGGTGAACGTTATTTTGGTGATGGTGCTGTAAGACAGTTAAAGCCCATTAGTCCGGCACTACACCTTGGTGCAGAAAAAGTGTTTGTGATTGGTGTCAGTGACAATCCTTCCCACAAAAGCCAGCAGCCACTAATAAAGCATTCTCCCTCTATCGCTCAGATTATTGGTCACCTGTTCAACAGCGCCTTTATAGACAGTATTGAAAGTGATTTAGAGACTTTGCAAAAAATTAATCGCCTATCTGAGCAAATGTCACTGTCAGAACGAAGAAAGAAAGGTGTAAGCGACCTTAAACCAGTCGATTTTTTAGCTATTTTGCCTTCCCAGCCTATTGATAAGATAGCTAGCGATCACCTTAAAGAACTGCCTAGAAGCATCAAGTTCTTTCTTAAATTAACCGGTGCAACAGCCCGTGGTGGTGGTGTCAGTGCAGCAAGCTACTTAATGTTCTCCCGGGGTTTCTGCCGAAAACTATTAGATTTAGGCTATCAAGATGGTTTGGCTCAAAAAGATGCCATTATTGAATTTTTTGAATCCTAAAAGAGTTAACATCGATTTTGCCTATTGCTTTGAAACTTTCAACTTGTAAGATGTGTCTTAATTGAGAAATGATGAGCCTTGATAGAAAGGTTTTGATGATGATTTATCAACCAAATGCATTAACTGCATGTGTTGAACAACTAAACTAAAGAGGAAATAGAAACAATGGCCTACGATAAAGCGATTGTCTCCACAGCACTGGATCCCGCTGCCGTTAAAGTATTACGTAACACATATACATTATTAGCTATGACACTGGCTTTCAGTGCTCTGATGAGTGTTGTAGCTATAGTTGTAAACGCCCCATTCATGGGACTTTGGATGCTTTTACCCTATATTGGCTGCCTCTGGATGGTAGAAAAGAACAAAAATAGCACCGCAGGTCTATTTTGGGTCTTTGCACTGACCGGTTGGCTTGGCTTTACATTAGGCCCAATTATCAATGCCTACCTGGTCACGTCTGGATCTGAAACCGTATTAACTGCCTTAGGTGGAACGGCTCTGATCTTCTTTGCTACCTCAGGTTATGTATTAGTTACCCGTAAAGAACTGTCATTTATGAGTGGTTTTCTGATGACTGGCATTCTGGTGGCCTTTGTTGCAGCTATTGCTAACGTATTCCTACAGATTCAAGGGTTATCACTGGTACTTTCCTGCGTATTTCTACTGCTATCTTCGGGCATCATTATGTGGCAAACCAGTGCCATTATTCATGGTGGCGAGAGAAACTACATTTCAGCAACAGTGACCCTATATGTCATGCTGTACAACATTTTCTCCAGTTTGCTCGCACTGATTGGTATGTCTGACGATTAATCGAATACGACAAACTAGCTATACTACAAAACAGTGTGACACCACCATCCCCGAGTAATCATCTAGATAATCTTGCTGCCTGGTCTGAGATAACAGCCAGGCAGCTTGCCGTTGAAGAAGAAATAGAACTCACTGATGAACATCTGGAAATACTCTACGTAGCACGCCAATTCTACGCAGAATACGGGTTCTCCCCTTCCATGCGCCCATTAATCAAATCTATTGCCGCCCAATTAGACATCAGCAAAGGACGAAGTATCTACTTAATGCAACTCTTCCCTCCTAGCCCAGCACGTATCGCAGCCAAAATTGCCGGACTGCCCAAGCCCAAAAATTGTTTATAGTTCGGTTCTTTATCATTAATCTCTCCATCACTAAGCTCTCCATCACTAATAATGGTCTACGAAATACCAACACCTAACCTGTTAAGCTAAACTTCTATTACCAATAGGTCAGTACCAACAAGTCAGCACATCAGAATTAAATAGATAGAACCAGTTAAACTGAAGAGGTCAATATGTCAGATCCTACTAAGCTATCTCAAGAAACTTGCGAAGCCTGTAGACCAGATGCGCCCAAGGTTACAGATCAAGAATTACCTGTACTATTGGAGGAAACTCCCAACTGGCATACTGAAAACAGAGACGGTGTACTACAACTTGAAAGGCAATACGACTTTAAAAATTTCGTAGAAGCATTGGCATTTGCTAACCGTGTCGGCGAATTGGCCGAACAAGTTAACCATCACCCCGCCATTCTGGTTGAATGGGGAAAAGTAACAGTGACATGGTGGACTCACAAAATAGGCGGTTTACATCGAAACGACTTCATCATGGCCGCTCGAACAGATTTACTTGTTTAAGAAGACTTACCAAAAAAAACAAACTCACCCAATAAAAAAAGCTGGCGTTTATAGCCAGCTTTTTTTTATTGGGTGAGTTTGTTTTTTGGTAAGTCTTCTTAAACAAGTATATCTGTTCGAGCGGCCATGATGA
>JAJFKD010000150.1 GCA_021773405.1 Porticoccus sp. | reverse complement strand
TATCCAAGCTTATGGGTTCTGGTTCCCAGTTGCCCTCTGCTTCTGGCACCACATTAACAGAGAGACTTTCTCCTCCAAGGAGCTTATCTTTTGGACGATATTTTTTACCGTCTACCAGCAGATCTCCGGATTTGATCCATTGCTGTAATCTAGAGCGAGAAAAGCTATCGAACAATTCGGCAGCGACTTGATCTAATCGAGAGCCAGAGGACTCAAGAGGTACTATAGCCTCCAATTTAATAGGGTCGGTCATTCGTATTTTTTATCCCGGCTTGGACATCTATTTTTTTATTCAGCTCGCTACCCATGTAAACCATTTTGTTGCTCGAGTAGAAGTTGTTTTACATCACAGTTTTGCATAGAGACTGTTTTGTTCACAGGCAGTTTTGCATAAAGGCTGTTTTGCATAAAGACAGGGCTGTGGTTAAATAGCCCATCTTACAGACATAGCGCCAGCTAACAAGAATACATTACGCTCCATATTAGGATTAAACCGCCCCATGCGATTTCTGCTTCCACTGCTACTATGTACCATGCTACTTGCCAATGGCTGTGCATGGTTCAACAAAGTTAATAACATCAGAGATGAAGACGATCTACCTGATACTACTGGCTATACTGAAAAGGATTTTTATGAGGCCATTCAAAATGACCTAAGAGGTGGTTTCTGGCAAACAGCGATAGATAACCTTGAAGCATTAGAAGCTCAGTACCCGTTTGGTGATTACGCTGAACAGGCACAACTTGAGCTAATCTATGCACGGTTTAAATCCAGTGAGTATGAAACAGCCATTGCAGCTGCAGACCGTTTTATTCGACTGCACCCACAACACCCCAATGTGGATTACGCCTATTATCTAAAAGGACTTTCATCTTTTTCCCAAAGTAGAGGTTTTTTTGATCAGCTACTTCCTACTGATGAAACCAAACGTGACCCCGGCTCAGCCAGAAATTCTTTCTCTACGTTTAGTGAATTATTAAATCGCTTTCCCGAAAGTCCTTATGCACCAGATGCTCGCAAAAGAATGATCTATTTAAGAAATATTCTGGCAAGACACGAAATCCATGCAGCTAACTATTACTTTTTTAGAGGCGCCTATCTTGCTGCTGCGAACAGAGGTCGCTATGTGGTAGAAAACTTCCAGAAAACACCTGCTGTTCCTGATGGACTGGCAGTTATGGCCCAAGCCTATCACCTCATGCAAATGAATGATCTTGCGAATGATGCAGCTTCATTACTTGCCAAGAATTATCCAACCCACCCTGCATTGGATACCGATGGCAGTTTCATGTATCAAGAAACAACAACTGAAATGAAGCGTAGCTGGACAAACAAGTTAACCGCTGGGTTAATGGATAAGCCAGAGCCACTTGGCTTTGATTCTCGTCATTTATTTAATGACCGCTATAAATCAATTCACGAAGATCCAGAACGGAAGAAAAAATCTTGGCTTAGCAAACTTACCCTTGGAATATTTGACTAACAATCACCAGTCAAAAATAAAAAAAGAGGCATATGCCTCTTTTTATTAGTTAACCCCAATTCATCAGCAGTTTTTCTCACTACCGGCCAAGAACAAAGCAATAGAGTGTTTTATCCTGGGCAGCCATACCCTAGAATATCCTTCATTGACTTCCTGCCAAAAGAGCCGAGCTATGGATATTGAACATACCTGTCAATTAATACGCCAGGAAATGCGTGTCCTTCCAACCATTGATCCTTCTATTGAAGTAAAGAAACGCGTCAAATTTATACAAACGAAGCTGAAAGAGTCCAACTGTAAAACACTAGTTCTAGGTATCAGCGGGGGAATTGACTCAACGACATGTGGCAGACTGTCACAATTAGCCATCGATCAGCTCAATCAGGGTAACAACGATACACCCTACCGTTTTATCGCTATCAGACTACCTTATGGTATTCAAGCCGATGAACACGAAGCTCAACTTGCATTAAATTTTATCCAGCCAACTGAGAATATTGCAGTCAATATCAAGTTCGGCGCTGATGGCATACATGAAGAAACCCTAAGTGCATTACAAAACAACCCTTCGCTCACCTCCTCTGATGCAGCCATAGACTTTACCAAAGGAAACACCAAAGCCCGCACTAGAATGGCCATTCAATATGAAGTAGCAGGGCTTATGGGTGGACTAGTAGTAGGTACTGACCACTCTGCGGAAAACATAACAGGCTTTTTTACCAAATGGGGAGATGGCGCCTGTGATCTGGCTCCACTCTTTGGACTGAGTAAGCGGCAAGTTAGGCAAGTGGCCTTGTTCCTTGGTGCACCTCAAACTTTAGTTGAGAAGACACCCACAGCAGACCTTGAATGTCTGACACCACAAAAAGCTGACGAGCAGGCTTTAGGACTTACCTACGATGAGTTAGATGATTTTTTAGAAGGAAAGGAAGTAAGCCAAGGAACTATCGACCGCATCATCGCTATCTATGAAAAAACCCAACACAAGCGCAAGCCTATCCCTACAATTTATGATTAAAAACAGCTTATGCCATTGTATGAAGCATTATCAATGATGAAGCAATGTGCCCTATGAATCAGGTTGAGGCCACAGATACACCCGACAACCTACTTAAGGTATATGCTTACTTTCGGGCATGTTTATCAGCCACCCTTTTGATTATGTATCTATCTGATATGGGGTTAAATGTATTAGGTAATACGTACCCCCAGATTTACTTGGGAACTACATCTGCCTACCTAGTAATCAGCCTTCTTACCCTAATCCATTTTCATTTCAACCAATCTGGACCAAGCATTCAACTGCTTTTATTCATGTTGCTAACCGATATGGTCGCAACAACGATCATCATACATAGCAGCGGAGGGTTAAGCAGTGGGCTCGGGTTTTTAATGCTTATTATTGTGGCCGCAGGGAGTATTTTACTTACAGGCCGATGGTCATTATTAGTAGCAGCTCTCGCTAGCATTTGCATTTTAACCGAAACCTTATCCACAACATTCCTTCTCAGCAAAAATGAAGAAACAATTTTCCCCGCGGGCGTGCTGGGTGTTTTGCTATTTGCTACTGCACTTATTTTTCAAATCCTCACTCGACGTATCCGAGAAGCCCAATCTATTGCATCTACAAGAACCGCGGAAACAGAACGGTTGCAAGCGCTTAATGAATCTATTGTTAAACGGATGCGCACAGGAATTATTGTTGTCGATGGTGGCGATAATATACAACTTATTAACAGTGCAGCAGTTCAGTTACTGGATCAAAAACAAACTTCTCCTCTAGGCATTGGTCACTCATTGAGGACAATCCACCCCCTATTTAAACAATTGGAACGATGGCGCTCTTACCCTTGGTTGAGGACTCCCACATTCAAAGCAACAGCCTCATCCCAAGAACTGCAAGCAAACTTTACCTCTCTATACGAAGAAGCTGACAGGCAAGTACTTATTTTTTTAGAGGATACTCGCGCCCTTGCTCAACACGCGCAACAATTAAAATTATCGTCCCTTGGTCGACTAACAGGAAGCATCGCACATGAAGTACGCAACCCTTTAGGGGCTATCAGTCATGCTTCGCAACTACTCTCTGAACAGGCCGCAAATGATGGACAAACAAAGCTGTTGGATATCATTCATCGACACTGCGGAAGGGTTAATCAAATTGTCGAAAATGTCCTACAATTGTCGCGCCAAAAACCACCGGCTTTTCAAAAATTGTGGCTATTACAATGGTTGAAAAAATTCCGTCACGAGTACTTAGAAAACCAGAATCAGAGCGATGTTATTGATATAGACAATGTGGGTGAAGACACACAAATATTTTTTGACCCTAGCCACCTCAGCCAAATTTTGGTCAACTTGGTGGATAATGGGCTTCGATATAGCGAACAACAGACAAAACAACGGTGGGTAAAGTTGGTCGTATCAAAAGACACGTCTAGCGGGCTTCCGTATTTAGATATTTATGACAACGGCCCAGGCATTCCAAAACAGGATCAGGAAAATATATTCGAACCTTTCTTTACCACCTCCAATGAGGGTTCTGGATTGGGACTGTATCTTGCTCAAGAATTATGTGCCGTTAACTATGCCTCACTTAGTTTTATTGACCCTGGAAAACAGGGCCACTATTTCCGCATTGGATTTGCCCACCCCGAAAGGTTATTACCGAGGCCACAGGAATGATAAAAAAACGTGCCTTAATTGTTGATGATGAACCAGATATTCGTGAATTACTGTCAATGACACTCGAACAAATGGGTTTGGAAGCAGTGACTGCAGCCAAACTCTCAAAAGCCAAGAAATTACTGGAAAACGAGCATTTTGATCTTTGCCTAACTGACATGAACATGCCCGATGGCAATGGACTGGAACTGGTAGAATACGTTCAATCCGCTCTGCCCCAGCTCCCCATTGCCATGATTACAGCCTATGGCAACATGGACATTGCTGTAGAAGCTCTAAAAAAAGGTGCATTTGACTTTGTATCCAAGCCCCTGGAACTGATGCGTCTACGCAGTATGGTTGAATCAGCCCTGAAGCTAGAACCTGCTGAAGAGCAACAACCCTTATCAAAAGAAGTGGCTTCCTCAGAGCTCATTGGCCAGTCTCCAGCCATGGAAGCTCTTAAACAGCAAATTCGTAAGGTTGCACGAAGCCAGGCTCCCATTTTCATCAGTGGTGAATCAGGAAGCGGTAAAGAGCTCGTTGCACGGGCCATTCATCAACTGGGTCCTAGAACAAATGGGCCCTTTGTTCCTGTGAATTGCGGCGCCATTCCATCAGAATTAATGGAAAGTGAATTTTTTGGTCATAAAAAGGGAAGCTTTACTGGGGCTCATCAAGATAAACAAGGGCTTTTTCTAGCCGCCAATGGTGGAACCTTATTACTTGATGAAGTAGCTGACCTCCCCCTATCCATGCAGGTAAAACTGCTACGTGCTATACAGGAAAAAAGTATTCGTGCTGTGGGTTCAGAAGAAGAAATTTCCGTGGATGTCCGCATTCTTAGTGCTACCCATAAAAATCTGGCCGAAGAGGTTAGAAATAATCAATTTCGTCAAGATTTATTCTATAGAATCAATGTGATAGAACTAAAAGTCCCTAGCTTGCGCGAACGGACAGATGACATTCCACTGCTAGCTAATAAGTTTTTAACTCAATTTTCTGAAGAAGCAGATATTCCACCTCTAAATTTGTCAGATCAAGCACTGGAAGCCCTTAAAAAGCATCACTTCCCAGGCAATATCCGAGAGCTGGAAAATACATTAGAACGCGCTTTTACTTTATGCCAAGGTACGACAATTACCCCGGAAGACCTTCAGCTTCCCGCTTTAACTCAACAACCTATGGCCACAGGATCAACTTCTGACTCAACAGACAATATGCATGGCTCTATTGATGACCATCTAGCCTCTATTGAAAAAGAAATACTTATGAATGCACTGGAAAAAAACCGTTGGAATAAAACGGCAACGGCCAAAGCGCTAGGTATCAGCTTTCGCCAAATGCGTTATAAGCTGCAAAAATTTGGATTGGATTAATAAAAAAACTGTTTCAAACTATTATAGCATCATGAAAAACCTAGTTTATTCACCAAGGAAGGAGAAAAACTATGACTCGGGTGAAAGGATTTACCCTATTAGAATTGATTTTTACTATCACCATACTTGTTATTGCATTATCAATCGGTGTGCCGACTTTAAGCCAGTGGGTTCAACGTAGTAAAACCTCAGATTTACAGTTTTCTCTTCTGCATAGTATTCACTACGCTCGAACCCAAGCTACATTACTGCAATCTACAATTACACTTTGCCCTGGTAGCACTGAATGTGAACGAAACTGGGGGGATTCATTACTTATCTTTATCGATCAAGACAGCAATGGCACCAAAGACCAAAATGAAGTATTTCTAAAGCAGATAAATATTGGCCAACTAGGTCAATATCTAAACTGGCGCTCTTTCCGAAGAACCACCTATATACAATTCAATGCACAAGGTATAACCCCTGCACTAAATGGAACTTTTCATTTTTGCCCCAATGGCCCGGAAAACGAATTTAAATTCTCAATTATACTAGCCCGAACAGGGAGAGCTCGTGTTAGTGACACACCCAATTGCCAATAACAAAAAACTCAAAAGCTAGCTATCAGTCTCTTCTTCATACCGTCGACACAAACTAAAAAACCGCTTGTCAGAAATCCATTGATCCTCCTTATAGAAGCACTATAA
>JAJFKD010000149.1 GCA_021773405.1 Porticoccus sp. | reverse complement strand
CGTGCACTGATACTGAAGGCTACACCGACATTCACTACCTGAAAGCTTCCCTGGTAGGTTCCCACCATGTTTTCAGAGGTCGCTTCAATTAATGTGTCTTCTAGAGCTTCGCAATCACCTTCAACAGTGAAATCTACTTCAAAACTTGGGGAAGGAAGGTTGTTCAGTAGAGATTTAACATTATCTCTAATTGCAAACTCCTGTTCTCCAATTATGGGCAAGTCGACAGTAAGGGTGACGGGAAAATTTCTGGCAATAGCATTTTTATCAGCTTGGCTAAGAGAATTAGTTAATGTAATGGTATCGGTATCACCAAAATCTATGGTTTTTCTTTCGGTAGGCATGTTAGTCCCTCCACATGGACATAATTATATAACCTGAAAGCAGGGCATTTAATGTTCGAAGCCGAGATGGTTCTTGTTAATCGTTTTTTTTCAGTTGTATATGGTTTAGGCTCCAGAATATGCCTTATAACTTGTAGTCGTCAGCTATTGGCCTGTCAACAAAACTAGTAGTTATCTTCTTGATGCCAGCATTTATCCCTTACTAATACTTCGAAAAAACGGAAATATAATCACAATTATTACCTTTGACCCTTCATATCTCATCGTTTTAGAATCAGGCTGACTTTGTAAAGATATGTTGTGATAGAGAAATACTGCGGTAAATAAGTGCTGTGGTATAAGGGCAAAAAAATGGCAATGAAGGAACTTGAGGTAAAGCTGGAAGAGACTACCACTACGCCATGGGAGGTGTGGTACGAGGAAATCGTTGAATTCAGAGCAATATACCGAAATTGCCTTGTTCCCTATTTTTATACCACCAAAAATGGGCACGCTTTGTGGTATTGGGTATTAAAAGTACGTGATGATAAAGCTCGTGGAAAGCTGAACGAAAAGCAGATCAAGCTGTTGAATAATTTAGATTTTATTTGGGTTCAGCAAGATGATACGTGGGAGAAAGGCTTTGCAGAGTTGATGAAATATAGGGAAGACAATGGTGATTGTTTAGTACCCGATGGTTACCGGACAAAAGACCAATTTCCATTGGGCTTGTGGGTATTTGAGCAGAGAACATTCGATGGGAATTATCCCAGAGAAAAGTATAACCGCCTTAAAAGCCTCAATTTTGTCTGGAATCTGCGTGAATATAATTGGGGGCAGGCATTCAGAGCCCTTAAAGTGTACAAAAATCAGTATGGCGATTGCCTAGTTCCTTCCGGCTATGTCACTGATGATCGGTTAGATCTTGGTGCTTGGGTCATTGATCAGCGCGTTGATCGACACTATGAACATATGCCCAAGGAAAAAGTTGAAAAGCTCGATAAGCTGGATTTTTTCTGGGGAGCCTGGAATAACACATCCCAAGTGTTATTTGTCCCTAAAAAGGGAGGCGACCTAAGATAGGGCTCGCCTATTCTTTTTCTGAATAGCAGCTATTTTCTTCAGCTTTTTGTCCTAAATACAGTTATAATGGTGGGCTTGATTTTAATTCCATAAATTTTTTAACCCATTGTCTTCGTCGTTTTAGAACCTCGCTGGAGCTTTAGGGAAGCGGGAACGATTACACTATGTCTATAAAACTTCTTGATACAAAGCTATTAGAAACAGAATCTACGCCATGGGAAACGTGGTATGAGCTCATGGCGGACTTTAGGGCAAAGAATGGCCATTGCTGGGTGCCATATTTTTATATGACGGAAGATGGTCATGACCTTTACCGTTGGGCGTTAAAGAAGCGTTACGACTGGACCTGGGGAGAACTTGCCGAAGAACAAATTCGTTTGCTTGATGAGTTGGATTTTATTTGGGAGCAGCAAGATGATTCTTGGGAAAAAGGCATTGCTGAATTGATGATATACAAAGCAGAGCATGGCGATTGTTTTGTGGATGGGGAGTATAAGACCAAAGAAGGTTACGAGTTGGGGTTCTGGGTTGCAACACAGCGCATTTTT
This sequence comes from Porticoccus sp., assembly GCA_021773405.1. GTDB lineage: Bacteria > Pseudomonadota > Gammaproteobacteria > Pseudomonadales > Porticoccaceae > Porticoccus. Next base: position 6,270 of record JAJFKD010000149.1, on the reverse strand, counting down.
GATGGTAACTATCCTAGAGAAAAATACCAACGCCTGAAGAATCTGGGGTTTGTTTGGAGCCTTCGTGAGTATAACTGGGCGAGAGCTTATGATGCTTTAAAAGAGTACAAAGCAATCAATGGTGATTGTTGTGTGCCCAAAGAGTTCATGACTGAAGACGGTATGGAGCTAGGTTTGTGGGTACAAGAGCAGCGTGTCAACTTACACTATAAGTATCTTGCTCAAGAGCGCATGGTAAAACTTGATGAGTTGGGTTTTGCCTGGGCTCTCGCAGATGATTCTTCGCCAGTTGTATTTGTCGATCGCAGAAAGAAAGTTAGTGAGATTAAGCGGGTAGATTAAGCTGGTATAAGAGCCGCTTCACCTGCTACACCTATTCTTTTGGTCTAAATTCTTTCTATTTAAAAGTTATAAGGGGTGAAATTATTCACCCCTTTTTAGTTTTTAATGCTTTAGTCTTTTGTACTTCATCCGCGTTGGTTGGGCATCCTGCCCCTTCCGTTTAATAAAGTCTTCGTGATATTCGGTGTAGTCACCTTCAAATAACACCACTTCGCTATCACCTTCGTAAGCCAGAATGTGGGTTGCCACACGATCAAGGAACCAGCGATCGTGAGAGATAACCATCACACAGCCGGGGAAGGTTTGAATCGCTTCTTCTAGTGCACGCAGGGTTTCAATATCCAGGTCATTTGAGGGCTCATCGAGCAGTAGCACATTGGCACCTTGTTTTAAGGTGTTAGCCAAGTGCAGTCGGCCGCGTTCACCACCGGATAGCTCTCCCACACGTTTTTGCTGATCGCCACCCTTGAAGTTAAAGCGGCCAGCATAGGCTCGTGACGGTACTTCGTAGTTGCCAATATGCAAAATATCTTGGCCACCAGAAATTTCTTCCCAAACAGTTTTGCTGTCGTCCAGGTTTTCTCGACTTTGTTCTACAAAGGCGAGGTTGACAGTTTCACCAATGGTGATGGTGCCGCTGTCTGGTTGTTCGGTACCTGCGATCATCCGGAATAGGGTAGATTTACCAGCGCCATTACCTCCAACGATGCCGACAATGGCACCTTTGGGAATGCTGAAGGACAGGTTGTCGAGTAACAATTCATCACCAAAGCTTTTGCTGACGCCATCAAATTCGATAACTTTGTCCCCCAGGCGTGGGCCTGGTGGAATATAAATTTCGTTGGTTTCGTTGCGGGCCTGAAAGTCCTGAGAATTCATTTCATCAAAACGGGCTAGTCGCGCTTTGTTTTTTGCATGACGGCCTTTGGGGTTCTGTCGTACCCATTCCAGTTCGTGCTTGATCGTGCGCTGGCGGGCATCTTCTTGCTTCTGTTCCAACTCAAGACGCTGTTCTTTGGTTTCCAGCCATGTGGTGTAGTTGCCCTCGTAGGGGATGCCGTGACCGCGGTCCAGTTCCAGAATCCAGCCGGCTACATTATCGAGGAAGTAGCGGTCGTGGGTGACTGCCACAACGGTGCCGGAAAATTCTTCCAGGAATTTTTCCAGCCAGAAAACTGATTCCGCATCCAGGTGGTTGGTGGGCTCATCCAGCAAAATCATATCGGGCTTGGAGAGCAATAAGCGGCACAGGGCAACCCGACGTTTTTCACCGCCGGATAGTTTGGTGACATCAGCTTCCCAAGGCGGAAGGCGTAGAGCATCGGCCGCCACTTCCAAGGTGTGATTCAGGTTGTGGGCATCCCATGTCTCAATGATATTTTCCAACTCACCCTGACGCTTGGCCAGTTGGTCGAAATCGGCATCGGGTTGCGCATAATCAGCATAAATTTGGTCAAGCTCTTTCAGGGCATCCACGGCTTCACGAACACCATCTTCCACATTGCCACGAACATCTTTCTCCGGATCCAGTTGTGGTTCCTGTGGCAGGTAACCCACTTTGATATCGGGCATCGGGCGAGCTTCGCCCTGAATATCAGAGTCGATCCCCGCCATGATTTTCAGCAGAGTAGATTTACCCGCTCCGTTGAGGCCGAGTACGCCAATTTTGGCACCGGGGAAAAAGGACAGGGAAATATCTTTTAGAATTTCGCGCTTGGGTGGGACTACTTTCCCCACCCGATTCATGGTGTATACGTATTGAGCCATTGGATTTAGTTACTATTAGGTTGTTTGGATGGCGGTCATTTTAGCTGAAGTTAAGGGGTAACAGGAACCGGTTGATCAAAACCGAGGTTGCCCATTTCAATACCTCGACGGAAATCCACCATATGCTTCTTCATCCATTCTTCGGCTTTGTCGGGATTGTTGTCACAGATAGCAGCATAAATATGCTCGTGGGCGACCAAAATACGTTCGCCGGGGGACAGTGCCCTGATAATTTCACCCCAGGCCACGGGATAAAACAATTCATTAAGAGGCGCGCGAGCCAGCAGCAGGGCGCTGTTGTGGGTGGCCTTGGCGAGCAAATCGTGAAATTCAATTTCAGCGGCTAATAAAGCATCGTGATCGTTCATTACTTCACGGGTAAGAACCAGATTTGCGGCTAATAACTGTTTGTCTTGTTTGGTGGCGGTTGTGCATGCCAGCTTGCTGGCCAGAGGTTCCAGCCCCATGGCAACCTGCCATAACTCTTCGTAGGTTACTTGATGCATTAACAGGGCAGAGCTAACGGAGCGACCAATCGCATCTGTTTGAGGTTTTGTGACGACCAAGCGCTTACGGTCAGCTCGACCCAGAATTCCCCCATGCTCCAGAAGTCGGATCGCTTCTCTAATAGTGGAACGGGTTACGCCGAACTGTTCAGCTAAATCAGTTTCCGTGGGGAGTAATTCGCCAGTTTTTATCTCACCGGAAAGAATCGCATTTCTAATTTTTTCACTGACAACACGGTAGGCAGGCTGGTGGGCAATTTTGTCGAAGTTAATATTTTTGGGCATTTTCCGTAACTCGTAGTCCTTTTTGTTCTTTCAGTGCAAGCATAACAGAATTTACTATAATTGACTTATTGTCCGACAATAGGTCAATATTGGTTGTATCTGTAGTTGTGAGAATGGTTGTGTATAGATGAAAGGCAGAGGTTTTGGACATGGCCAATGTGGTTAAAACAGTAAATACGGTTAAAACAGTGAATCAAACGGGTAAAACTCTAAATCAAACAGGTAAAACCTTAAAGCCATTGCGTTTTGTGACGGCGGCCTCCCTGTTTGATGGCCACGATGCGGCTATTAATGTGATTCGCCGGTTAATTCAGGCTAAAGGTGTAGAGGTAATTCACCTGGGGCATAACCGCAGTGTGGACGATGTGGTACGTGCGGCTATTCAGGAGGATGCCGATGCTATCGCCATTAGCTCTTATCAGGGCGGGCATATGGAATACTTCCGTTATATGTTGCAGTTGCTCAAGGAGCATGGTGCTGAACATATTCAGATATTCGGTGGCGGCGGCGGCACCATAACGTTGGAAGAAATCGAGACCCTTGAGAGTGAGGGTATTACCCGTATTTATCATCCTGCCCACGGCATGGATATGGGCTTGGTGGGCATGGTGGATGACCTTGTATCACGGCTTGATCTCTCCGGTAGAAAAGACAGTCATAGCTTAATGGAAAGTAGTCTTGCGGCCACTACAGATACGAGCACACAAACAGCGGTTCAAAGTGAAAGCCATATTTCTCAGATGATTACATCCATTGAAAATGGTCTTCTGGCTGATGATGACATGGAGAAGTTGAAAGCAGCCTGGGCTATCAGTGCTGATAGCGCTGGGAGTGGCGCTAAAAACACACCGGTTATTGGTATCACTGGGACCGGTGGCTCAGGTAAGAGCAGCGTAGTGGATGAATTACTGTATCGTTTTTTACAGCAACAGCCAGAAATTCGTATAGCGGTACTGGCCGTGGACCCGACCCGACGTCGCACTGGTGGCGCCCTGCTAGGGGATCGAATTCGGATGAACAGCCTTGATTCTCCCAATATCTATATGCGATCCATGGCAACACGCAGGCAGCACCTGGCAACCAGTGAAATGTTGGGCGATGTTACGCAGTTTTTAAAATCTCAAAATTATGATTTGGTCATCGTAGAAACGGCAGGTATTGGCCAGAGTGACTCTGAAATAGTCGATATGGTGGATCTATCCTTGTACGTCATGACCAGTGATTACGGAGCAGCCAGTCAGTTAGAAAAGATCGATATGATTGATTATGCCGACATGATTCTACTGAATAAATTTGAAAAGCGCGGTGCAAAAGATGCGCTGCGAGATGTTCGTAAGCAGTGGAAGCGCAATCACAATACCTTTGGGTTGTTTGAAAAGGATATTCCTGTCTACCCAGCCATTGCCAGTCAATTTAACGATCCAGGGCTTAATCGTGTCTTTCAGCAGTTATGTAGTTTCCTGGAAGAAAAACAATTGTTGAATATTCCTGCGTGGGATGCAGATGCACAAACTGTGGTTGATGACAGCGATGACCTTCCTATTTCTATAGCGCTGATCCCGCCAAACCGTATTCGCTATTTGGCAGAGATCAGCGAGCAGGGGCGGAAAATACATCAGCGAAATAATGAGCAAGCAGCGTTGGCCTCAAAGGCTTACCAGTGCTATCAAGCTTTAGGGTTAATCAATGATGAGAGTTTACCCGGAGCCTTAGAGCCTTTTAATGCAACTGAATTGGAAGCGAAATTATCAGACGTGTCATCATCAAGGATGTCATCAGACGCAACATTGATTAAATTGCGTCAGAGTTACCAGAACGCCGTTGTCGAAATGGATGCAACATCCCTTGCCCAGTTAAAAAATTGGCCAGAACAGAAAGCTTCCATTGAGCAGGACAAGTATTCGTACTCGGTGAGAGGTAAGCAAGTCACCGGGGAAAATTACGTCGAGTCCCTCAGTCACAATAAAGTGCCCAAGGTGGCTGCGCCGCAATATCAGGATTGGGGTGAGCAATTAAATTTTTTGTTGGCAGAAAATTTACCCGGCAGTTACCCCTACACAGCAGGGGTGTTCCCCTATCGCAGAACTGGAGAAGATCCCACCCGGATGTTTGCTGGTGAAGGCACACCAGAGCGCACTAACAGGCGCTTCCATTATGTTTCTATTGGTCAGCCAGCCACCCGCTTATCGACAGCCTTTGATTCGGTCACCCTCTATGGTGCCGACCCGGATACCCGGCCCGATATCTGGGGCAAGGTAGGTAATTCAGGTGTGTCTATTGCGACCTTGGATGATATGAAAAAACTCTATTCCGGGTTTGATCTGTGCTCACCCACCACATCGGTATCCATGACTATCAATGGGCCCGCACCCATGATTCTTGCATTCTTTATGAATGCGGCCATTGATCAGCAGGTGGAAACATATTTGAAAGAGAATGATTTATGGGTGGAGGCCGAGAAAAAAATAGATGCCTGGTTTAGTGGAAAAAACAGACCTGCTTACCAAGGTGAACTACCTGAAGGTCATAATGGTTTGGGCTTGGCGTTATTGGGGATAACTGGCGACAAATTGGTAGATACCGAAACTTATGCCCGAATCAAAAAGGAAACCCTGGCCACTGTGAGGGGAACAGTGCAGGCCGACATTCTGAAAGAAGATCAGGCTCAGAACACCTGTATTTTCTCAACCAATTTTGCCATGCGTATGATGGGCGATGTGCAGGAATACTTTATCGCCAATAACGTGCGCAATTACTACAGCGTGTCAGTCAGCGGATACCATATTGCCGAAGCGGGGGCGAACCCTATATCCCAGTTGGCATTTACTCTGTCTAACGGCTTTACCTTGGTGGAATATTATTTATCCCGAGGCATGAAGGTGGATGATTTTGTTCCCAATTTCAGTTTCTTTTTCTCCAATGGTATGGACCCGGAATATGCCGTCATGGGCCGTGTAGCGCGTCGTATTTGGGCGCGGGCGATGAAGGAACGTTATGGTGCGAACGAGCGCAGTCAAAAACTGAAATACCATATTCAAACATCAGGTCGCAGCTTGCATGCACAGGAGATGAGCTTTAACGATATTCGTACCACCTTGCAGGCGCTCTACGCTATTTTTGATAACACCAATAGCCTGCACACCAATGCCTATGATGAAGCTATTACCACGCCTACAGGGGAATCAGTACGCAGGGCAATGGCAATTCAGCTCATTATTAATCGTGAATTTGGCCTGAATTTCTGTGAAAACCCCTGGCAGGGTTCCTATGTGATTGATCAGCTAACGGACTTAGTAGAAGAGGCCGTGTATACAGAGTTTGAACGAATCTCGGAGCGCGGTGGTGTACTGGGTGCTATGGATACCATGTA
>JAJFKD010000148.1 GCA_021773405.1 Porticoccus sp. | reverse complement strand
CTGCTCTACGGTGAAACGGGCAGTGGTAAAACCGAGGTCTATCTTCAAGCCATTGAAAAAATACTATGCTATGGCAAGCAAGCACTGGTTCTTATTCCTGAAATCAGCCTAACACCGCAAACACTCAAACGTTTTGAACAACGTTTTAATTGCCCCATTGCGCTACTCCACTCAGGGCTGACAGATCGCGAAAGAGCCATCGCCTGGAATGCCGCTCGAACGGGGCAAGCACCCATTGTATTAGGCACTCGATCAGCCATCTTCACGCCATTGAAAAATCCAGGCCTGCTCATTGTCGATGAAGAACACGATAGCTCCTTCAAACAACAGGAAGGCTTCCGTTATTCAGCGCGTGATTTGGCGGTAATCCGTGCTCAAAAAGAAGCTATACCACTGATTTTAGGCTCCGCCACGCCTTCGCTGGAGTCCCTCTATAACTGTGAGCAAAACCGTTACACCAAACTCACACTTACATCCCGGCCCGGTAATGCCGTACAACCGCGCTGGCAACCCGTAGATATCCGTAAAGCCAATCTCTCCAGTGGTTATTCCCGGGAACTAATTGATGCCATAACGCAGACATTAGCTGCTGGGGATCAGGTCTTAGTCTTCCTTAACCGCCGCGGCTTTGCCCCAACATTGAGCTGCCATGAATGCGGCTGGGTTTCTGATTGCCATCGCTGTGAAGCAAGACTCACCGTCCACCGTAGTCCAAACAGGCTATTGTGCCACCACTGCGAACACATGGAGCCCATACCTACGGCCTGCCCCTTCTGTCATAGCGCACAATTGCAATGTATTGGTCAGGGCACAGAACGCAGTGAAGAAATTCTAGAAGCACTGTTCCCCGACACCCCCATTATTCGGGTAGACAGAGACACCACCCGCCGCAAACAAGCCATGAAAGAAATGGTCGAGAAAGTAAACAGTGGCGACCCCTGTATTCTTATTGGTACCCAACTATTGGCCAAAGGGCACCATTTCCCCAACGTAACGCTTGTCGCGATATTAGATGCAGACGGCGGACTATTTAGCCCAGATTTCCGCGCACCGGAAAAAATGGGCCAGCTGATCACGCAAGTCGCAGGCCGTGCCGGTCGTGGTAATAAGCCGGGTACCGTAATCATCCAAAGCCACCATTGTGACCACCCCTTAATCTCTACCCTCACCCACGACAATTACAGTGCATTTTGTCAGGAATTAATCAGAGAGCGGGAACTGGCTCAATTGCCCCCCTATCGTTACATGGCTGTTATTCGTGCTGAAGCCGTCAATGGAGAAGCCGCTATAGAATTTTTAAAATACTGCCGCCAAAGTGCAGAGCGCATACTCCCGGCAACTAATACTGCTAGCTATCTAGGGCCATTACCGGCACCCATGGAAAGGCGTAGCGGACGTTTTCGCCATCAACTCAGCATCATTTGTAGTGAACGCAAAACATTACAACGCATGCTAACAACCCTTTGCCCGGAACTAGAGCAATCCCAATTAGCCAAACGGGTTCGATGGTCAGTGGATATTGATCCACAAGATATGACCTGAAAAGGCATATAAGTCTATAAACAAAGGAACACCTGAAAAACGTAGGCGGCGAAGAGCTGGCTAGGCAAATTTATCCGAAAAAGCGGAGCTTATCGCTTATAAGTGAGTATTTTGAGGAGAAATTTAACAACGCCAGATCGAGTGAGGTAGTTTTTCAGCTGTTCCGAGGCAGAGACCTCTAGCGAGGAACACCACTTCACCCTACAATGACCGCCAACTGACAGATACAACACATTCTTCGACAGGCCCAACAACATCAGATGACCAGGGATTACGCCAAAAAGTCTACCAAACGAAGCCCGCAGCGTAGTTCATCGCGAGGCAATGTGAAAAGGCGCCCGAAAAAAAATAATCAAAGCCCTCCCGGTTGGCTATGGTTATTTGCCGGGATCCTGCTCGGTGTACTAATCATGTCACTCACCAAACTCTCTGAAGTCCCCAGCGACCAAGAGAGTGACATCTCTGAAGATACTTCAACAGAGAACTCCGACAATAGCGGCAACAAACCCCGCTTTGACTTCTACACCCTGCTTCGGGAATCAGAAGTTATTGTTCCCGATACACCAGATACAGATAACACAGCTACGCAATCAACCAATTCTAATGATACTTTTTTGCTTCAAGTCGGTTCTTTCAAAAGCAACCGTGATGCCGATAGCTTACGAGCACGGCTATTGCTCCTTAACTTGAATGCAAAAATAGAAAAAGTCAGCCCAAGAAAAAATGAAACCTGGCACCGGGTTATTGTTGGGCCGTTTAGTGACAGGTCAGAACTAGCTGATGCACGAGGTAAGTTGGCTAGTAACGGCATTGATTCGTTATTATTAAAACGGAAGAAATAATATTTAAATAATTAGGCTTTCAGTTCAAAGGACTTAGCCCTTTTCAATACAACTATTACTAAGGAGTGGTGATAATGACAATTAAAGTATCCTTTCTAAAGGCTATCCACCATATACCGTATATTTTTTGGTTTTACTTATCTTTGTTATCGTACCAACAGTACGGCAATACTTATGGTATCAAGGCATCATAGGTAAACTGTTAGCCTCACGAGGAAACAACATGGGCATGTTGGATAAAGTGGAAAGACTTATCGAGAAAGGAAAAAAAGTCCTTTCTACGCATAAGCCAAATCCACCTAATGTAATAGGCTTCCCAACTCTTGATACTGGTTCTTTTGCTACTTGGAAGACTCAGTCATTGGCATTTCTAGAAACACAATTTTCCTCAACAAGTCCGTATTACCTTGAATTCCAGGAAAAGGTTAAAAAACCCTTCACTGGAGCGGCAAAAACAGGTGTTGGTGTCCTTGAAGCAGTAAAAGAAGAAATAGAATCAGGAGATATTGGGACCACATCTGATACAAAAAGCCCAATAGAACTTGTACAAAATATTTGCGACCGTTTTCATCTTGTTGCCCGCCAAGTTCGGGAACGATACGACGATAGGGAAACTATCGATATTAAAGATGAGTACGATGTTCAAGATTTATTTCATGCATTATTGCACCTTAACTTTGAAGATATTCGACCAGAAGAGTGGGTACCAAATAATGCGGGGAAATCAACACGCGTAGATTTTTTATTAAAACAAGAGTGCATTGTAATTGAGCTTAAAAAAACTCGTAAAGGCTTAAGCTCCAAGGAAGTTGGCAGTCAGCTAATCGAGGATATACACAGATACAACAGTCACCCTGACTGCGACGCTCTTATTTGTTTTGTATATGACCCAGAGGGACGTATTGCAAATCCACGAGGACTTGAGGCAGATTTAAATAAAAATACCGACAGCTTAATCGTACATGTATTTATTCGGCCATAATCAAGACTATCAGGGTAATGGTTCGGGGTTTTAAAAAACTCCGCCCTCGCCTCTATTTTTAAAATCTGCACATTAAAGTGTTAGAGTTTTTAGAGACATTGGAAAACTATTTATGAAAAAGATTCTAGTAATTTTTGTACTTATTTTTTGGGGAATTAGCGCCCAAACTCAGGAGTTAAAGCCTGGGCAATTAAACTTAGCCGGCTACGAAACAAATGTTTGGGGTTCTTACACTATCAGTCATATGATTTTCCCAAATGAATCTTGGGAATTTTGGGTAGTAATAGTTCCAATTTCCATTACACAAAATAAATTGATCGAAATCGCGAAAGACTTTTATTTAAAGTATCCACAAACACGCGCTCGTTTTTTCAACGACAGCCAATATATTCAACAATATATAGATAGGGATATTTTTGTTAATGATTCAACCGGCACGGAAAAAGAAGTACCATTTCCAGATGTAAAATGGGTCCAAGATCATTTACTAGGAAATATTAATAATAGATCGAGCACATATAACAGAGCATGGATGTTGGAAAATAGATATGGGGGCAAGTTATCTTTTCTGTAGTAAAATTTTAACCCGCATGTCAAAACAGACGTCCACTGTTTCGTTCAATGAAAAAGGAACGATAAAACTTTAAAATTAATAATCATCTGTATTTGCCCATTCTTTTAAAGCCCCTGGCCTTGTGGAGACTAAACAATGGAATTACGTCTAACCCCAGCTGTTACACTTTTCTGCTCCTTTCTTTTGTTTATCTCAACAGTATTAATGATGTCGTCGGTCCACTCTGAGCCCTTAGCGGAAGAATGGGGAGACTGGGTTAAAGAACGCCATACTGATATTGATTGTCCATGGAATGCAAAAAATAAAAGAGTCTGTATTTGGCCTGGGAACTTGAGTCTTTCCCTTGAAAAAAATGGTCTGACTTTTACTCAACAGGTGGAGGTCTTTTCCAAACAAGCAAAAGTATTATTACCTGGCAATGAAAAACATTGGCCTACAAAAGTAACATTAAATCAAAAGCAGGCCAGGGTTATTGAGGTTTCTAAATTGCCCTATATCCAATTGGAGAAAGGCAACCACCTGATTAAAGGGCGATTTAATTGGAAGGCTAAACCCGCATCTTTAACCATTCCCTCCAACGTTGCGTTTATTAGCCTCTCTGAACAAGGGAAAACTCTACAGGTTAACCGCCACGGCAATCGTCTTATCTTTGCCCAGCGTAAGAACGACAACACAGAACAAAAACGTGACAGCTTGAACGTCAAAGTCTATCGGAAGTTAATCGATGGCATTCCACTGTCGTTAGAAACACGTTTGGAGTTATCCGTCAGTGGCAAACCCAGAGAAATCAAAATTGGTCAGGTTGTTTGGGAAGGCAGCGAGGTTTCTCAACTGACTAGCAACCTCCCCACCCGGATAGAAAAAGATGGTGATATTCGGTTACAGGTAACGGCAGGTAAGCACTACATTTCGGTCTTTACCCGGTTTACTGGCAATATTAATGCCACTGACAACATCAGCACTAACCCTACGTCTAAAGACTGGCCAACGTTTGAATACATTAGCTTTTTATCCAACACCAATATTCGCCAGGTAAAACTCACTGGCGCTACCAGTATTGATACTACCCAGGTAGATATCCCCTCTGATTGGGCAAACCTCCCCACATATAAACTGGGCGCTGATACAACCCTAAAACTTGAAACCCAATACCGTGGTGATGATTCACCTCCTGCCAATCAATTAAAAGTGCAACGCAATTTATGGCTGGATTTTGATGGCTCTAAAATTACCGGGCTGGAAAACATCAATGGCAAGATGAACAAAGATTGGCGCATTAACTCAGCAAAAGACACCACCATTGGCCGCGCTACCGTAGAAAACCAACCCGTACTCATTACCGATCATAACGGCCAACAAGGGCTGGAAATTAGAAGCCCTAATATCAACCTCAGTGCTGTTACCTTAATCAATAACCCAAAAGAATTTTCTGCTTCTGGCTGGGATGCCACCGCAGATGATTTTTCTGCGACATTGCATTTACCACCAGGCTGGCGTGTGCTTTATGCTGCCGGTGTGGATCGTATACATGGCACCTGGATCAGTAAATGGGACTTGTGGGATTTATTTTTAATTCTGATTATCACCGCAGTTACTCGTAAACTTATCGGTAACAAAGCTGCCCTACTTGCCTTATCAGCAATGGTCATTGCCTATCATGAAGTGGGATCACCCCTGACGGCCATCCCACCCTTGTTGATCTTACTGGCATTACTTCCCGTTACCGGGGGAAAATTCAAAACATTCCTTCGCAGTTGTACTGTTTTTTTTGCCGCAGTGTTTGTTGTGGGCATTCTTTCTTTTGCTATTTCAGCCTTCCGTTTGGCCATTTACCCTTCACTGGAAAAAACAGAAGTCAGTCATTTCAATCAATCATCACGGTATAACTACGCGAGTAAGGCTCCCGCTATACAGGAAGAAGCGGCCTCGATGGATATGATGGAATTAACTGAAGAAAGTTTGTCGCGATCAACGCAACATAAGGCAGGGATTTCTAGCACTTTAGCACCGAAAACAAGAGCACCTCAAAAACAAAGGAGTATGTATCAAGTCACCGAAACTGATCGTGTTCAAACCGGGCCCGGTTTGCCTACCTGGGTATGGAACCGTATTAGCTTTAACGCCAACAGCCCTGTCCACGAATCACAGGCACTTTCCATCACCTACTGCCCACCCATATTAACTAGCCTATGGCGTATTCTTAGTGTGTTCTTCCTGGGAGCCTATGGCATTTTGATTATTCTCAAGCTGATCCCCATTCTGAGGTCAAAAGGCCCTGATAAGGATAATGGTGCTGGTAAAAATGATACCGACGATACCCCTCCAGGCAGTACGGCCTTAGCCAGTATCCTAGGAGTCATCTGCATTTCCGGTGCCGCCATGCTCACCCCAGCCAACAATGCCATGGCGAGTGATTACCCCCCGGAATACCTGCTTAAGGAATTGGAAACACGCTTAACCAAAGCACCAGAATGCTTACCCAATTGCACTTCCCTTAACAACGGAGTGCTAACAGTGAAGGGTAATAATCTAACACTGAGTTTTGAGGCCCATGCCCAAGCTAATGTGATGATGGTATTGCCTCAAATAGAAGGAAATTGGCAGTTATCCAATGTGCGGCTTGATCAAAATACGTCGCCTACGGCCCTGCGCCAGAAAAATAAAAACAGCCTGTTGCTGACCAAAGGCCATCACAAGGTTGTTATCAGCGGCAAACTATTGGGCGATCAGGCTTCTATCTCCCTACCAAAACCTATCCATAACTTTAAAGTCGTTTCCACAGGTTGGCTGATTGATGGTCTTGTGGATGGCCGAGTGCTGAATAATTCTTTAACCCTACGCTCAACTGTCAGTATTGAAGAAAGTAAAAAAGATACTCTAACTCCCGACCCTATTTCTCCGCTGGTCACAGTTCAGCGTACCTTTGTGTTGGATAAGGAATGGCATGTAGAAACCCGTGTAGTTCGATATGCCCCCAAAAATGGTCCTATCGCCGTCAGCATTCCTCTGATCGAAAATGAGAAAGTCTTAAACAACGACATCACCATCAAAGAAGGGGTTGCCCAGGTACAACTCAAATACAACCAACGGGTAATCAGCTGGAATTCCGTGCTGGAACCTACAAACACACTTCTGCTCGATGCAAAACCCTCAGATCATTACGTAGAAACCTGGCGTATTAAGCCTTCGTCATTATGGCGTATTGAATACAACGGTCTGGCTCCGGTAAAAGAAGATCATGCCCTCAGTTCACTGGAACCTCACTGGCGCCCCTGGCCCGGTGAAAAACTCACAGTCAATATTTCACGGCCAACGGGTGTTAGCGGAGCTACATATACCGTTGAAAAAGCAGAACTGAAATACAGCCCTGGTGAGCGTATTCAGAAATCTACCCTCTCCCTGTCTATTCGTTCCAGTCTAGGGGAGGATTACAGTTTTTCCGTACCCAAAGATGCGGAAATATTGTCGGTAAAAAATGGCAACAAAAAACTGAATATTCCCAATTCAAATGAAATCACTGTGCCACTTCAGCCCGGCTTACAAAATGTCACCGTCGATTTCCAAGAGAAAAAAGAAA
>JAJFKD010000147.1 GCA_021773405.1 Porticoccus sp. | reverse complement strand
CCCATCCACTTCATCATCACGATAGGTATCAAGCCCCACTTCATCCGGTCCACAAAGCATACCGAAGGATTCAACATCTCGGAGTTTGGCTTTTTTAATCTTAAAGTCACCCGGCAATTTAGCACCGACTGTCGCAAAAGGTATCTTGATTCCTTCACGTGCATTGGGCGCACCACAAACCACCTGTGTGGTTTCATCACTAGCACCAACAACAGCACCAGCAACCTGGCAGACTCTCAATTTATCTGCATTGGGGTGCTGTTCGACAGAGACGATCTGACCAACCACAACACCGCTGAATTCGGGAGCAACTGGCTCAACAGCATCCACTTCCAAACCGGCCATGGTTAACTGAGCAACCAACTCTGCTGTATCAACTGCTGGGTTTACCCATTCTCTCAACCAGGATTCACTGAATTTCATTCGCTAATTGCTCACAAATAATATTAAATAATTTACTTTAATTAAACCGAATAACCATTTGTTTTATATATATTTAACAAAAAGTTTTATACTTCATTAACAGGCAGCTTTAAAATTGCTTTAAGAATTGGAGATCGTTTTCAAAGAACAACCGCAAATCGTTCACGCCGTAACGTAACATCGCCAAACGCTCCACGCCCATACCAAAGGCAAAACCGGAGTACTTCTTAGCATCTACATTACAGTGATCGAAAACATTCGGGTGCACCATGCCGCAACCCATCACTTCCAACCAACCCGTATTCTTACAAATACGACAGCCCTTCCCCGTACAATTTGTACATTGAATATCTACTTCGGCAGAAGGCTCTGTGAACGGGAAATAAGACGGGCGAAAACGTACTGGCAAATCTGCCTCGAAGAACGCTTTTAGAAATTGATCAATGGTACCTTTAAGATCCGCCATGCTGACATCTTCATCAACAACCAACCCTTCCACCTGATGAAACATCGGCGTATGGGTCAAATCGGAATCACAGCGGTAAACCCTACCCGGACAAATAATACGAATAGGCGGCTCCTGGGATTCCATTGTTCTCACCTGAACCGGGGAAGTATGTGTCCGCAGTACCGTATTCTCATTCACATAAAATGTATCGTGCATGGCACGAGCCGGGTGATGAGCCGGAATGTTGAGTGCCTCAAAGTTATGATAATCATCTTCAACTTCAGGCCCCTCTTCTACGGTATATCCCACGCGGGTGAAAAAGGATTCAATTCGCTCCATGGTGTGAGTCACCAAATGTAAGCCACCGACATCTTCACTCCGACCAGGCAAAGTGACATCAACTGCTTCACCGGCAAGTCGAGCCTCCACAGCAGCATTTTCCATACTGTCGCGACGCAGGTTAATTTTATCCTGTACCTGCTGCTTGACCTCATTGATACGAGCACCAGCCGCTGGCCGCTCTTCAGGTGGAAGCTTACCCAGACCTTTCAACAAGCCTGTCAGCAAACCCTTTTTACCCAAATATTCGACTCTCACCTCATCAAGAGATGAAATATCAGCTGCCTGATCTACAGCCTTTTCAGCTTCACTTGCCAGAAGCTCAAGGTTTTCCATTATGTTGCCTCTTCGTTTTGCCTCTCTATGCCTTTTTTGTTTTTTTATCAAAAGGCCTGCTCTAAAAGCAAAAAAGGGAAAGAGCAATGGCCCTTTCCCTTCTCTATATATTCATTTGCCGGCTATTCATGAACCGGGGCCGGCATGAATATTAAGCCAGGGCAGCCTTTGCCTGCTCAACAACAGCAGCAAATGCAGCCTTATCATGTACAGCCAAATCAGCCATTACGCGGCGATCAAGCTCAATGTTGGCTTTCTTAAGACCAGCAATCAAACGGCTGTAGCTCAAACCTTCAGCACGAGATTGGGCATTAATACGAGTGATCCAAAGTGCACGGAAAGTACGTTTTTTAACACGACGGTCGCGGTATGCGTACTGTCCTGCTTTGGTCACTGCCTGAGTAGCAACACGGAAAATACGGCTACGTGCTCCGTAATAACCTTTTGCCTGCTTTAGAATTTTCTTATGGCGACGGTGTGCTTGGACACCTCGTTTTACGCGTGGCATATCTTTATCCTCTCAAATAAGTCGGTTAATCAGGAACGTAGTAGACGGTCTACCAGTGGCGCATCTGAATCATTCATGATGCCAGTGCCACGTAGGTTACGCTTACGTTTCTGGGACATTTTTGTGAGGATGTGACTTCTGTTAGCGTGTTTGTGCTTATAACCAGCGCCGGTTTTCTTAAAGCGCTTAGTAGCACCGCTATGTGCTTTTGCTTTTGGCATTTTAGTTCTCCGTATAGGACGGGTTAAATGAAGAAGAAGTCACTCCCGGACAGTCTGCCAAAGGCTGCGCGCGGGTAGCGTTAATATTTCTGGACACAGATGCTTGTTGTACTAAGACGACTTGCTCTGATACTTCTTCTGGTTTCATACTGCTTTCTATTTCTTCTTGCTTCTGGGGGCAATCACCATAGTGAGCTGACGGCCTTCCATTTTTGGATACTGTTCAACAGTTCCCAATTCTTCCAGGTCCTGCTCAATACGTTTGAGCATTTCCATACCCAGTTCCTGATGAGCCATTTCACGGCCACGGAACCTGAGAGTAACTTTAGCTTTATCACCGTTTTCCAGGAAGCGTGTCAGATTACGTAATTTAATCTCGTAATCACCCACATCTGTTCCCGGGCGAAATTTCATTTCCTTAACTTGCGTCTGCTTTTGTTTCTTACGCTGTGCAGCTTGCTGCTTTTTCACTTCAAACAGCTTTTTGCCGTAATCCATTATCTTACATACAGGTGGCTCGGCATCAGGTGATATTTCTACCAAATCCAAAGTCGCCGCCTGCGCAGCACTCAATGCATCTGCTAGGCTAACGATACCTGCTTGTTCACCTTCGGCGTCAATTAAACGTACTTCCGGGACGTCGATCTCTTCATTCATGCGAGACCGTTTTGCTGATCCCTTCCCATAGCTTTTCTTGATAATTTACTCTCCAGCTTTTTCTTTTAAATGCACGCGACCACGACGGTTTACGTCCTGGGTAAGAAGCTCAGCAAATTCTGCTACACGCATAATGCCTAGATCTTCACCACCCCGTGAACGCACTGCCACGGTCTGCGTTTCAACCTCCCTATCACCGATAACCAGCAGATAGGGAACCTTCTGAATTGTGTGCTCGCGGATTTTAAAGCCGATCTTTTCGTTTCTCAAGTCATTTTCGACTCGGAACCCCTTGTTTTTCAAGGAATCCACTACATTTTGCACATATTTGGCCTGAGTATCGGTAATATTCATCACCACAGCCTGTTGCGGTGCCAACCAAGTTGGGAACGCGCCTTCGTAATGTTCGATCAAAATACCGATAAATCGCTCAAAGGAACCCAAGATTGCCCGGTGCAACATAACCGGTACTTGGCGTGAACCATCTTCCGCTACATATTGCGCATCCAAGCGCCCCGGCATGGAAAAATCTACCTGAATCGTACCGCACTGCCAGACCCGACCAAGGCAATCTTTCAGTGAAAATTCAATCTTCGGTCCGTAGAAAGCACCCTCGCCCGGTAACATCTCATATTCCAGCCCTTTGGCGACCAACGCATCGGCCAGCGCTTCTTCTGCTTTATCCCAAACCTCATCACTACCCACTCTTTCTTCTGGGCGAGTCGACAAGCGAATAATCACATCTTCAAAGCCGAAGTCCTTATAAACATCAAAGAGCAAATCACTAAAGATCGAAACCTCGTCCTGAATTTGTTCTTCGGTACAGAAAATATGCGCATCATCCTGAACAAAACCACGAACCCGCATTAAACCCTGTAACGTACCTGAAGCTTCGTTACGGTGGCAGGAACCAAACTCCGCCAAACGCAGGGGCAAATCACGGTAGCTCTTTAAGCCCTGATTAAATACCTGCACATGACAGGGGCAGTTCATCGGCTTCACCGCATAATCGCGGGATTCCGATTCCACTGTGAACATATTTTCGCGGAATTTACCCCAGTGGCCCGAACGCTCCCACAAAGTGCGATCAACAATTAATGGCGTTCTAATTTCGCTATAACCATTCTGACGCTGCACTTCACGCATATAGCGTTCAACTTCGGTATAAATGCTCCAACCTTTCGGGTGCCAAAACACCATACCCGGCGCTTCTTCCTGCATATGGAACAAATCAAACTTCTTCGCCAGCTTACGGTGATCACGCTTTTCCGCTTCTTCCAACTGATACAAATATGCTTTTAATTCTTTCTTACTGGTCCAGGCTGTCCCGTAAACACGCTGGAGCATCTGGTTATTCGAATCGCCACGCCAATAGGCACCAGCCACTTTCATCAATTTGAAGTATTTCAGCTTACCCGTTGAAGGCACATGGGGGCCACGGCACAGGTCTTCAAAATCGCCCTGGCGATAAAGGGATAAGTCCTGATCCGCAGGAATATCCTCAATAATCTCGGCCTTATATTCCTCACCCAAATCACGAAAATAGGCAACAGCCTCATCACGGGACAGCACACGACGCTCAATAGTGGCATCTGCCGAAGACAGCTCAGCCATCTTCTTCTCAATAGCTTCCAAATCTTCCGGGGTAAACGGGCGCTCAAAAGCAAAATCGTAATAAAAGCCGTTTTCGATTACAGGCCCAATCGTCACCTGAGCCTCAGGGAACAACTG
Source organism: Porticoccus sp. (assembly GCA_021773405.1). GTDB lineage: Bacteria > Pseudomonadota > Gammaproteobacteria > Pseudomonadales > Porticoccaceae > Porticoccus. The sequence goes on along the minus strand of JAJFKD010000147.1, from coordinate 923 downwards.
TTTAACCGCTTGCGCTAAAAGGTGGGCAGAAGAGTGGCGGATAATTTCCAAGCCCTCTTCAGAACGATCCGTAATAATAGCCAGCTCAACGTCTGCCTCAATCACATGGGAAGTATCAAGCACCTCGCCGTCAATTTTTCCGGCCAATGCAGCTTTGGCTAAGCCAGGGCCAATATCGGCGGCGACATCATGGATACTAACTGCGTTATCGAAACTACGTTGACTACCGTCAGGAAGGGTAATAACAGGCATACTTCTGTCCTTTTCCAGTGGTGACCCCTACAAAAGGCCACATGGTGAATACGAATGCTACTGGTATAGCAGATTATTTAGAGGCCGCCATTTTACCGGCTTAACACCTAGAATCAAGCAACAGAGGCCGTTAAACAAGAACAATCAAAGCCAGGAAATTAGCTTGTCACATTGGCCTACCGCTGGTAAATTACGCGCCTCTTGCAAACCAAGCATTGCAGGCACGTAGCTCAGTTGGATAGAACAGCACCTTGGCAAAGCAATATTTTAGGACTATAGCTCAGTTGGTTAGAGCGCTACCTTGACATGGTAGAGGTCGGCAGTTCGAATCTGCCTAGTCCTACCAAATTACAAAAGGCCCGCCTATTTATAGGTGGGCCTTTTTTGATTGGAGAGTGTTGAACCAGAACCACTAATCGTGGTTCGAGCCAAACCGTAAAGTAAAGTGGCGAAACAGCGCCGGAACGAAGAGGCGACGACCCGAAGGGTGAGAGCGAAAGCTCGAATAATCCACTCGTGCTTGCTTAGGCTTTTTTATTCATAGTGTGGAGGCGAAGAGTGGGGGCCGAGAAACCTATCTCCATTAAAATGAATCATATGATCAGGATTGTCTGCAAGCCAAACTTCTGTTTCCCATGCTATCTGAGGCATCCATTTTGAAAAATCCTTAC
>JAJFKD010000146.1 GCA_021773405.1 Porticoccus sp. | reverse complement strand
CAGATGCACAACAAACCTTAGGTTCAGGCTTCCTACAAGGCCAGAAATATAAGCGAAGAAAGATAAAAAACCAGTTCTCCCGCTGGTTAATTCGAGTGGGTGGTATCTCTGTTATCATCGTTATTGCCTTGATGTTCTTATATTTTATTTCCATCACGGCCCCACTGTTTAAATCTGCTACCTTAACCAAAATCAACGATTTCTCTATCCAAACAGATGGGCAGGACATTAATAGTACGCAATCCCTACTACTATCCATTGATGAACAGATACAAACCGGTATGCAGTTGAGCGATGATTCAACGCTGGTTTTTTTCAATCTCAATATTGGCGAAATATTAAAGTCTTACAAACTCTCGGATACAAATAGCAGGGTAACTAGTTTTACCAGGCTACCTGGCCAGGAAGATCAAATTGCCATTGGTTTTGAGGACGGCAGTATTCAGATTGTTCAGGAGCACTATGCGTTAAGTTATGAAAATGATTTGCGTTCTGTTATCCCCACCCTACATTTTCCCTATGAAACTGGAGTATTAAGCAGCGCCTATCAACAACAGCAGATTGATCTAATCGCCGCTTCGGATTCAGAGGATAAATTACTTATAGCCAGTTATTCGGACAACATTTCTTCTGGCAACAACCTAACTCTCAACGAGTTTGTTAAAGCCCAATCTTTGTGGGATGACACAGCGACCTTCGAAACCACCCAGCAATCAATATCCACAACCGTACAGCAACCCTCTTATATTCTGACCGACCCTGCACAGCACTGGCTTTATTTGGCAAACCAATCTGGAGATATTGAGCTATTTGATATCTCAGACACTGAAAACCCAACTCTGATTGATCAGCGAAACCTCACTACTGACCCTAATAGTGAGGAAAAATACAAATTGGTAGACGTAACCTTTCTCACTGGAGGTATTTCTATTCTAGCCACGGATTCCAGTGGAAAAATTACCCAATGGACACCAGTAAGAGGGGAAAACAACGAATACCAATTGAAAAAAATAAGGGTTCTAGACACAAATGGTTCTGTAGTCAGCCAAGTGTTACCAGAAAAAATGACCAAAGGTTTTATCAGTATTGATACAAACCAGACTATTAATTTATTTCATACCACTTCTGAACGGCATTTATTGAGCAAGAAACTTAGTTCAGGGGCGATAGCCAATGCAGCCATCGCACCGAGAAGTAATGCCATTTTGGTTGAATATGACAACAAAAGAATGGAGCTCTGGCAGCTACAGAACGAACACCCAGAGATTTCCATTAAAGTCCTATGGCATCGGGTCTGGTACGAAAACCACGAACAGCCTAAATTTCTCTGGCAATCTTCATCGGCAGCTAATGATTTTGAACCTAAGTTTAGCCTTATGCCCCTGACATTTGGCACCATTAAAGCTGCATTTTATGCCATGTTGGTGGCAACACCACTGGCATTAATGAGCGCAATTTATACTGCCTATTTTATGTCCAAAAGCCTCCAAAGAGTGGTCAAGCCAGCCATAGAAATTATGGAAGCTATTCCCACCGTTATTCTCGGATTTTTGGCCGGGTTATGGCTGGCACCTTTTTCAGAACACTACTTAATGGGTATTCTTGCCATCATCATATTACTACCGCCCGCTATTCTGGCATTTTCATTTAGCTGGGATAAATTGCCACACGAATTTAAGCGAAAAATCCCCGAAGACTGGCAACCCTTTCTGCTAATTCCTCTCATCCTTTTTATTGTTTACAGCTGTATACAGTTTGATGCCCCAGTGGAACAAGCTGTCTTCGGTACTGAATTCCGTCTATGGCTTTCTTCCCAAGGCATAGACTTCGACCAAAGAAATGCCCTGATCGTTGGTATTGCTATGGGTTTTGCGGTGATACCCACCATTTATTCAATTACCGAAGATGCTGTCCATTGTGTCCCCAGTAGCCTAATCAATGGCTCACTGGCATTGGGCGCGACCCGCTGGCAAACCATGCAGAACATTATTATTCCCACAGCCAGCCCTGCGATATTTTCAGCCGTCATGATTGGTTTTGGCCGCGCCATCGGAGAAACCATGATCGTATTAATGGCCACGGGCAATACCCCAATTATGGACATCAATATATTTGAAGGAATGAGAACACTCTCTGCCAACCTGGCGGTGGAATTGCCTGAATCTGAAGTGGGCAGTACACATTTCAGGATTCTGTTCTTGTCAGCACTTATTTTGTTCGCCTTTACTTTTTTATTAAACACTATCGCCGAAACGGTTCGGCAATCGTTGCGCAACCGGTATAGCAAGGTTTAATCATGTCCACAAATTTCACCTTTAAACAATGGCTAAGAAGTGGTGCACCATGGATATGGTTAAATGCTGCGGCAGTTACAGTCAGTCTGGCTTTACTCGTTGGATTGATAGGCCTTATAGCAAGCCGCGGTCTGGCACATTTTTGGGTAAGTGATGTTTACACCTTTAACTATGGGGAACAGGGCAAAGTAGCACGCTATTCAGGTGAAATAATCCGCCAACAATTAACAGATACCGAACAGCTCAGAAGTGCCGGTTTTGACATTGACAGTAATGAAAAAAAAATTAACCAGACATTAGTAAAAATTGGTAATCGTGATCTTTACGGTTTGGACTTCAAATGGTTTATCGAGCAAAAAATATCCGACTTTGAAAGACCGAAAAATATTATCACTATAGAACGGCTTGAATGGGGAAACTATTATGGCTTTGCTGAAGATATAATTATTAATGGTCAGCCAAAAAATTTTCAACATAACCAACTCGAAGAGAAAATCCAAGAACGCCTTGCCCATGTGGAACAACTAAGAGAAAAGATTAGATTCATCGAAAAAGGTGAGATTAACCGCATTAACTATCGCCTTGAAAAACTGCGATTAAAGGAACGTCAGCAAGTACTCAATAAGAAAGCAATTCCCGCTGCCATTGAAAAGGAACGACTTGAACTCCAGGCTCAATATCAGGAGCAGCTGGTCGAACTAAACCGCCTTCGTGAAGAAATAGAAAGCGACCAACTGATGACTAAAAGCATTGATGGCACAATACTAAATATCCCCTTTGAGCAGGTCGTTCGGGTTTACCTGGCAAACACCCTCAGCACCACTGATAAGATTGGACTGTATTTTGATAAGGTCTGGGAGTTTTTAGCTGACGAACCCCGTGAAGCCAATACAGAAGGTGGCGTTTTCCCGGCGATCTTTGGCACTGTCATCATGGTCCTTCTGATGACAGTACTGGTCACACCTCTAGGTGTTATCACAGCCATCTACCTTCATGAATACGCCAACCAAGGTTGGCTCACCAAGCTGGTTCGCATTGCTGTTAACAATTTGGCTGGGATTCCGTCTATTGTCTATGGCGTATTTGGTCTGGGATTCTTTGTTTATGTTCTTGGTGGCAATATTGATGAGTTGTTTTTTTCAGAATCACTCCCTGCTCCCACATTTGGTACGCCAGGGCTTCTCTGGGCATCATTAACCCTGGCACTGTTAACTCTGCCGGTGGTGATTGTTAGTACCGAAGAAGGCCTCTCCCGCATTCCACACAGCCTACGTGACGCATCCCTGGCACTGGGGGCCACTCAGGCAGAGTCATTAAGGCGGGTTATCCTGCCAATTGCCAGTCCAGCGATTATTACCGGCCTTATTTTAGCCATTGCCCGTGCAGCGGGTGAAGTGGCACCCCTAATGCTCGTAGGCGTAGTAAAACTGGCCCCTACTCTCGCTGTTGATGCCAATTTCCCTTTCCTGCATCTCGACCGAAAACTTATGCACCTGGGTTTTCATATTTATGATGTAGGCTTCCAGAGCCCCAATGTTGAAGCAGCTAGGCCTTTGGTCTACGCCACAGCTTTCTTGTTAATTTCTATCATCGTTATCCTCAATTTGTCTGCTGTAATGCTTCGAAACAGATTGCGGGACAAATACAAGATTTTGGATTAACTTTTGCCCTGCTCTTTAACCCTACCCTTTTTCGAACAGCTCCCACTTCTTTATCGCCAACGTTCAATCTCCACTGATTCACTCAATGGGGAAATCAAACCACCCTATGAAATAAAACAGTCACAAAACCATCATATTATTCATTAAATACCTTGGCCTTACAGCACCCTTTTTGGCCAACCAACTCGCAGTCCTGGAATAACAAACCGATGACAACCCAGTCAATAAAAATGAAGCAGCTTTTTTGTTTTTTCTTATTTGTACTGCTGTCTTTTTCTTCGGCAACCTTTTCAACAGCACTGATTGCCGACAAACATGAAAATATTACGTTATCCCTAAACAACGCCGATGTCACTGAACTCATTCGCTGGGCATCGAACATCACTGATAAAAACATCATCCTGCACCCTAATGTTAAAGGTCGGGTTACTGTACTTGCTGGCGATCCTATGTCCGCCAAAGAGGCCTACGAAGTATTCCTCTCTGTATTACAGGTACATGGCCTTTCAATTATTGAAGAAAATGGATCATTAAAAGTCATCCCGAATGTTCAGGCCAAACAATCTGCCATCCCCTTAGCCACAGAAGTACTATCCAGCTCGGGAGAGGAAACTGTTGTTCAGGTAGTTAGGGCAAACAATATCTCAGTAACTCACCTGGTAAACCTACTCAGACCACTAGTTCCGGAAACAGGTTATCTCGCTGCGTACCCACAAACCAACACCATTATTTTGGCTGATAGGGTAAATAATATTAAAAAGCTGACCAATATTATTACCAAAATCGACCGTGTGGGTACGATTGATATTGAATTGATTCCCCTAGAATTTTCCGATGCTAAAACCGTCATTACTGTGCTAGAAAAGCTGTTGCCCAAACAAACGTCAGGCCAACAAAATCAAAGTAACTCTTCCTTTAACCTGGCAGTCGATGATCGCTCTAACAGCATTTTGATGACGGGAGACCAAGTCACACGGCAACAAATTCGATCTTTGGTTAAACGTTTGGACCAACCCCTACAAGGTATTGGCAATACCCATGTCATACGTGTCCAATACGCCAATGCAGTTGACTTGGTACCACTACTTGAGAGCGTTTCTGGCAGCATACAAAAAGATGCAAAAACCAAACGTATCACTAACACAGATGTCAGTATTCAAGCCCACGAACAACTGAATGCCCTGGTAATTTCTGCTCCTCCTTCCCTACTCGCAACCATCCGCGGTGTGGTAGCTGAGCTGGATGTGCCACGAGCCCAAGTACTGGTAGAAGCCCTGATCGTAGAGGTTAATGGGGATCTGGTAAACAATCTGGGTATTGAGTGGCAAACTAACCCAGCCAATGCTGGAGAAGGTGTTGTTGGTGGTTTCAGTAACTTCCCCAGTGATATATCTCCTCTCAGCCTTGGGGACAACGGCGCACTTAATTTAGGCAGTGGCTTATCCCTGGGCTATTTCCGTAATGGTAATTTACGAGGTATTGTGAATGCTCTTACTGGCGAAACAAATGCCAATATACTTTCGACGCCAACAATCGTGTCACTCGACAATGAAGAAGCAGAAATCCTAGTGGGCTCTAACGTTCCCTTTATTACTGGTTCTCAAACCCTTGATGGCAGCAGCGATCCATTCCAAACCATTGAGCGCCAGGACATTGGTATCACCCTTAAAGTAAAACCAAGAATCAATAACAATAATTCAGTCACCCTAGAGATCGAACAATCGGTAGAGAATATCGCCCCATCCGCCGCCAACACTGCAGATATTGTGACCAATAAGCGAGAAATTAAAACCCGAGTATTAGTGGGCAATGACAAAATTTTAGTACTTGGTGGCTTGATGCGTGATGTGGTTACTGATGTAGAAAACAAAGTACCACTGCTTGGCGACATTCCTGTCATGGGTAACTTATTCAAAAGTAAAAAAACCAACATAACCAAAAATAACTTGATGGTCTTTCTTCATCCAAGAATATTACATAATCCAGAAAGCCTGAAAGCAATTAGTCAAAACCAATACAATAAAATACGCGGTTTGCAGCAGCAATTTGATGATGAAGTAGAACGTTTCTGGATTACCGCTGACTCACCATTGCTGCCAAAATTTCAAAATGGGCAGCAAACTGAGTCTCAAGAAATCCCCCCTAGCCAAACCACCAAATCAACTACGAAATAACTGTTATTATTTTCATTTAAGAGCCTAGGTAGTAGGCTCTTAAATGCCACTTACCCATTTTTCTGCAAAAGGTTTGCCCGTTAATTCCAAACTAATTTCTTTTTTACAAGTAATAATCTCCACTTGGTTATCCCCTACCCAATCCATACTAACCAAGCCATCCATTAACTTATCATCCAACGCATCACCACCATTTTTTTCGGTGTAGGTCGTAATTTCTGGAAAGACAATGCGCAAGGAAAGTTCTTAATCCAAGCAGTCATTTTGAACCTTCCCCCAGTTTAACGGATACATTAATTTAGCGACAATATTGCCGAAGGAATACCGCTTTTTGTACTAGCTGTAAAGCGGCTTCCAGTTCTTGTTCAGGAAATTGATGACGACGACATCGTGCTTTTGACCATATCTATGGCAGCGGCCGATGCGCTGTTCAATTCGCTGTGGGTTCCACGGTAGGTCAGAATTTACGACGATAGAGCAAAATTGAAGATTAATGCTCTCTGCTGCTTCCGTGGCAATCATGATCTCGGCGTGATTTCGGAATTGGTCAACCAGCGCCGCTCGCATATCCACAGTTTTCGATCCTGTAACTTTGTCTGAACCAGCATTTTCTGCAATCCAATGCTGGTATATTGATTTCGATTGGCTGTCCGTATTCGATCCATTGAACAGAATGAGTTTTCCCTCAAAGGATTTGAACATTGAGCACCTTCATCTATTGATTAGTATTTAGCTGCCAACCCCCACCATCTTTAAGAGTTAACTTCATCGTGCCTTTTCTATCCGTTCTATACACCTTATTGCCTTTGCTCGAACCAGAAGAACCTTCTCGGTAGAACTTAAGCGCTGCCTCATCTAGATGCCCATGTCCATTGTCTCCAATGGATACAATTGTCATTGCTGGCTTAATCGCGTTGATATGGTCTTTGTAATAGTATTTATCATCGAGATCATCGAAGAAGAAAATGGAACCATGATGGACTGCCATTAAGATACAGGCTGAGGTGTCACTTTTACTGTAGTCGGCATATATTCCATATCGCCACGTTGCTGCATCACTATCTCCAGGAAGTATTGCACTCCCCAAACAACGTGAGCCATCCACGCTTCTGTGCTCAGCCTTGATCACGATACCTTGAGCATTAGCATTCTTAGGCAAACGATCATCTATCGAACTCAGAATTCGCAAACGAGTTCTACCAAAATCGAAGCGTGTTTTCTTTTTGATGATTTTCGCATCTACAGTACGTCTCAAATCCATATATGCCCTATATTCACTGGTATCTGTAGTGGTTCCGAGATAATCACTATCCCATATTTCCCGTATTGGAAAATCAGAATGGAGCTTTTTAATTCCCCTTATATGATCAGCATCCCTATGCGAGCATATGAAAGCGTAAATACTCGTACCCCATCCAATTTGATCAGCTACATATTGAAGAACGCTATCTTCATTTTCGTCTGTAATGTTGCAGTCAAACACAAGCTTTTTGCCACTAACGGTTTCAACCAAAACCATATTGCCCTGACCAACATTAATGAAGTGAATTATCGTAGACATAATTTCCTTATAAAAAGATCTAAGTTTAAATTACGTTTTTCTCCAAATTGAATTTTTGAGCTCCTAAACAATACTCTTTTGAATATCCACTTTGGGTGACCCGACACAACTTTATATCCATAAACCCTGACTATTAGTGGTTTAGAACTGAACCATACTTGCCTCATCACCTCTATCACTTGAGCCGCCTACCTGCTATCAATTGCCGCCCCATGAATTCCATCACCTTGGGTTCTAAGAGCTTCAATCCCAAGAACCTCGGTTAGCAAATCAAGCGACGGGCCTCTATGACTACATGGAAAATTCATTGCCTGCGCCCAGGGAGTAGCTGCTTTCTGACTGCAAAATACGCCTTTGATTTGCGGCATCGTTAAATCGTATCGGGCAACGTGATCCAGTTCTTTTACTCGCAGCATCAGCATGGTATTGAAATTACCGGCCACCTCCCCAGCTTTAGCCCGATTGTCGATGCGCGCTTCCACATCCGACCAGGTCTGGGTGTAGGCGGTGACCTGAAAGCCCGCTCCGCCAGCCTTATTCAAGAGCGGTACGAACTCATCACCGATCAATTCATTAAATTCATCCGCATGTAGGGAGATTGTGGGTATTGACTGACTGCTGCACCGTTGGCCGTATCCTTCTTCATGATTGGTACCGACAACATGTTTGTAGATATGACCGGCCACGGAGACCATATCTGCAAACATGTAATTGCCCACGGCACTGGCCACGGTGGTATCCGTAAGCGCATCAAGCCCCACGTAGACAATGCCCTTCCGACGCACCACACCCATCCACTCGAATATGGGTCGCTCATCGTTTTCATCTTGATAGTCCGGCGAAATCAGCGCGGCAATGGTTGGGGCGATGTCGACTGGGAACTGCGTGAAGTGTATATCCAGCGAGCCGTTGTAGAGCGCAAGCTAAAGGAAACAAAGACTCGATCCAGTAACCGAAAAGTACTTCTGTTACCTGCCGCCTATGACGCCCTCAAGCACCAGAAGCAATTCAGCTTTGTTGGAAGTGACTACATCTTTGTCCAGCCAGACGACAAGGGGCCCTTTATCGACTATGAGCATTTAGAGCGTCCCTGGAAACATATTCTGAAAACTGCCAAAGTCCGCTATCGCAACCCTACGCCAGTCAATTACTTTCTGGAGGAGAAAACCCTTTGTTCGTGGCACAACAAATGGGGCACAAGACCACGGAGATGATCATGAGGCACTATGGCCGCTGGGTCGAGCAAGGAGACCAACGTCAGCGCCACGTCTTCGTCTCCGATTTCGGCCAGGGAGTAAAAGAGCCACAGTCGTCCTACACAATCGATGGTGATTATGCCTCTGCGGCCTGATCATCCATGCGCCAATCTTGCTAAAGAACCACTCAAACAGCTCAGCCACATAACGGCCAACACCTAGAATGGCACCTATAATTACCATTATTGCAGATTTTGGTAGCTGTAGTGGCCACACAAGTTGAAAAATAAGGAATGATCGCTATAATTACCATTTTTAGACAGTTTGGTAACTACAGTGTCCAGCAAAAAACCAGAAAAAAACCGATCCGCTGTTGTTTTCCCCAAGAATCGACGCCTATTGGAACAGCTTGGGGAAAACATCAAACTCGCATGTAAGCGCAGAGGCTATACCCAAGTTTTGATTTCCGAGCGCACAGGGCTCAGTCGCCTGACCATCCGCAAGATTGAGAAGGGTGACCCCAGCGTTTCCATCGGCCATTATCTCGCCGTACTCAGCGTTCTCGGTCTGGCTGGTGACTTTGCCAATGTCGCTCTGGACGATGAACTGGGTCATAAGCTGCAGGACATCAAACTGATGGGCAAAAAATCAGGAAAACAGCCTTGAGCGAGGGAAAATAGCCATGAGTACAGAAGTCCTTGTCTTTGCAGACTGGGAGGAGTTCGAAGAGCCAACGCTTGTTGGAACGCTCCGCTCGTCCACTGCTCGCCAAAAAGAGCATTTTAGCTTCAGCTATGACACTGACTGGCTACAGTCCCCTTATGCACAGCAAATCGATCCTGAGCTCAGCCTCTATTCTGGAGAACAGCATGGTGAAGAAGATAAAAATTTCCGCGTATTTCTAGATTCATGCCCTGATCGCTGGGGGCGGTTGTTAATGAAACGCCGCGAGGCGATTCATGCCCGCCAGGAAGAACGTCGTCCGCTAGTCCTGAACGAAATCGATTACTTGCTGGGCGTACACGATCTTCACCGGGCTGGTGCACTGAGATTCAAGCGCGAACTGAATGGACCTTTTCTGGACGACGATGAACGCCTTGCCGCCCCACCATTCTCATCGTTGAGAGATCTTGAGCACGCGGCCAGGCAGGTGGAAGAGAATGCAGATAGCGATGATCCTGAATACGTTAAATGGTTATACATGCTTATGTCACCGGGCTCCTCGTTAGGCGGTGCTCGACCCAAAGCCAGTGTGACCGACGATAATGGACACCTATGGATCGCCAAATTCCCTAGCCAGCATGATGATTATGATATTGGCGCCTGGGAATATGTTGCTTACAAGCTTGCACTGGACGCCGGTGTCAGAATGCCGGAGAGCAGGATTGAAAAATTCGGCAGCCACCATCATACCTTCCTGACCAAGCGCTTTGATCGTACCGTGGAAAGCCGCCTTCACTTTACCTCGGCAATGACCCAGCTCAGCTATTACGATGGCGATTATGAGGCCAGTTATCTGGAACTTGCGCAATTCCTGACAGAACACGGTGCAAACACCAAAGAAGACCTTGCGCAGTTATGGCGCCGTATTGTGTTTTACATCGCTATTTCCAATACAGATGACCACCTCCGTAACCACGGATTCATTTACAACCAGGGGGGCTGGCTGCTGTCTCCAGCATACGACATTAATCCAGTTACACCTGCCAATGGATTGCACCTCAATATCACCGACAGCGATAACAGTCTGGATTATGAGTTGGCGATGGAAGTCATCGACTTCTTTCAACTCGACAGTGGGGAAGCAACGAAAATTAAAGATGAAGTACTCGCCAGTGTTAGCACCTGGAAGGCTAAAGCAAGCTCAATCGGGCTTGGCAGAAGTGAGCAAAAATTGATGGAACCAGCGTTTAATCTCTAACTCACTTTTTTGGCCATTTTGGGCTGTGGAACGTGAGTGGAACGCAAATTAAGCGAAACTCTATATCCTTTTGAAATTAAAAGGATTTATTGGATTCCTTTGAAAGTTCAAGTCCTCTCCTGGGCACCATTTCTTAGATAATTCATTGTTTTTATAAACCTCATACTCTTTTCAAGTATTACAGCTTAGTACAAAACCAATACCCCATCCGCAGTCGTCACTGCAATTCAAATGTGAAGGGAAGTTTTTTGTCCAACCCTGCAAGGATTTCAAGCTGAGGAAAGGAGGAAGGAAACCCCAACTAAACAACAGGCAAAACTATTGTAAAAAAAATACCCTGACGTTTTGAATAAAACGCCAGGGTATTTTTGAAAGAGTAAAACAAAGAAACACCCGAACCGACTGTGCTCCTATTGTTTAGACGGCAAAAAAGATTTAGCCCCTTTGATGCCTACGGCTTCTATAACCTAACAAAACAAAACCAAGTCCCAACAATGCTAACGTTCCCGGTGCAGGTACCGAAGTTGTAGGCTCGTCTGGCTCATCTGGGGTGGTGTCTGGATTGTCTGGGTTCGTATTAGGATCACCTAGGAAGAAACTGACAATACCAAGATCTGCACGCAATGTATCATGTGCACTATGGGCGATAACCTCAAGAGTTTGAATAGTACTGGTTGCTGTGAAGATCATCGTCTGCCAAACCCATGGAGCAGCCACACCCGAAGCAGGTGCCGACAAAATATCACCAATTTGGCTTTCTGAACCGAAAACAATCTCCCAATAACCGTCAACTTGGCCGCCTCCTGCGTTATAACTGATGCTCTGCTCAAAAGAAATCTCATAGTCCTGGCCAATAACTAAACCATCAAGCCCAATCTGCAACGCACTCTCAACATAAGGGCTAGACCTTCCATCCCAACCAATACCGTGCAGAAAGTCACCGCCGGTACTACTCGACTGCCATGTCATACCATAAATATTTGTATTGCCATCAAACACATCAGGGGTGCCCGCTGTCGTCGTCCAACCTGGAGGAACAGCGCTGTTAAATGAATTTGTATTTCCTGCGTAACCCTCAAAGCCACCATTAGCGAAGGCATCGAGCAATGCCGCAGAGGCGTTACCAGCACTCAGGGACAATAGAACAATAATAAACCCTGATATGTTCTTTATTTTTTTTGTTATTAAGTGAGTAAACATTTTATTCTCCATTACCATACTTTTTTATTCATATACCTTAGCCTGCAAAAATCACGCCCAAAATATAGTACGTTGATTTTACTAGGTTTTTTTAAACAATAACCAATAGCCTACCAACAAACGTAAAAAAAACTGACACGTCAAAGCGCTTTACCTCATATTTAAGTTTATAAAAATGTGCCTAATTTTGATGGGTTCTTCAGTTTCATTATGGCGGTCACTAAATCAATGACCTGAAGTACAATATTTGTATGACAAAACTTCGGCCCTAACTTGCACATCAAGTAGGTTTTAATTTTTTAACTTATCAACTAGTCACAGGCGTTCTTAGAGATTTAAAATGCGATGATTCAAACCCTCTCCTAGGTACTACTCTATTTTTTTAATATCTTCTAGTTACAATTATCTAATATCACGAGTATTTCGTGACCCTAAATTTATTTCAGAACCGCCCGCACCTACTACTACGGCTAATAAAGTAACCGCCCCTTCCAAATATCTATATTTCCGTATACATGCCAACAACCAAACACCTTTGCTATTATAGTTGGCAACCTGTTTTCCTGAGCTCAACTTGATAAACATAAACCCCCTCGGAAAAGAAAGCCTAAAGACACATTTTAGGATAAATAATATTTGAAACTAATATCTAAAGTCTCTGATTATGGCTGCAAAAAAACGTATTTTGATTTCTGGTGCTGGTATTGCGGGCCTTACTGCCTCTTTGTGGCTAGAGCGAGAGGGCTTTGATGT
>JAJFKD010000145.1 GCA_021773405.1 Porticoccus sp. | reverse complement strand
AAGGAGACCGTTTCAAGTACTTTTTCATTTGTACCCAGAGCAATGACGGCCTTGCCGTTGATCTTGGGCAGTGTTTGATAAAACTCTGTTTTCCCCAGAGTTTTGTCCAAATTGCCTAACAAATTGGATAGGGAGTCAGTCCCAAGCATGATTAGCATTACACCCAGAATGTTGTCTTCATGTTTGAGTGGGTAGGCGTAAATAAAATGCCAGGATTTATTGATGTAAGCAGCCACAGGTTTTGGCTTTTCACCAGCTAAAATCTTTAGCATGATTTGCTGGCCAGCAAAGTTGTGTGCTTTATCTAAACGGTTATCTTCGGGGCTTAATAAATATCCATGTGAAAGGCCATCAACCCAATCGGTCATTAGCTTTTCCATATGCTCAATTTTTGTTTTGTCACCTGAGGCAAGGGCATCAATAAAAAGGCTTTTTTCTGACAGAGCTTGTAACTGCTGCTTACGTTGTTGGAGATAGGTGTTTGTTGTAATCAGTTGTTGTTGTGCATAGTTTTGAGCACTGGCCATTGCCAGATCTTGTTTGGTGTTATCCATCAAATGATGGTGGAGCAAAAATGATAACCAAGCAAAGCAGCAAATAATAAGAAGTAGTATTCCCAGCACTATAGGGTGCTGCTTTAACTTGCCAAACATACTTGTTTTAGTACCGGTGGCTTTAGTGCTAGAGGTTTTGGTTACAGTAGTATCAGCATTCTTCATGATGTTCCATTAGCCTTGGAGCATATTTGCGATCTTGGCTATCAGTTGGCGCGCAAGAATCGACTTATTAATTTTTGGTATGGCTTCTGACCCTTGTCCTTCTACGACAAGAACAGCATTATCATCGCTATTAAAGCCAATTGTTCGGTCTGAAACATCGTTCGCGATCACAAGATCAAGATTTTTTCGTTCCAATTTGCCCCGAGCATGATGTTCAAGGCCATCTTCTGCATTGGCTGTTTCCGCAGCAAAGCCAACGGTAAAAGGCCTTTTTTGCAGTACGGCAACGGCACTGACAATATCCGGGTTTTTAACCAATTCTATGGTCATGGTGTCAGCAGATTTTTTAATCTTTTTCTCTGAAACCTGTATGGGCCGGTAATCTGCAACAGCGGCAGAAGCAATGAACAAGTCACAACCATTGGCTTCAGCTAGTGCTGTATCGTACATTTCTCTGGCACTGGTCACAGAGAGTGTTTTTACTCGTTCCGGTGCCTTTAAACTAACAGGGCCGGTAATTAAAATCGTTTCAGCGCCAGCTTCAGCAGCAGCTTCAGCTAGGGCATAACCCATTTTGCCTGAGCTGTGGTTGCTAATATATCTAACAGGGTCAATAGCTTCCCGTGTTGGGCCTGCAGTTATCACTACTTTTTTACCTGTTAGTGAGCCGGTTTCAAACAGATCGGCAGTTAGCTCTGCAATGTCATCTGGCTCAATCATTCGGCCTGGACCTACGTCACCGCAAGCTTGTTCGCCTTCGGCGGGGCCAAAAATATGAATGCCTCTTCCGCGCAGGCGTTCAATATTGTGTTGAGTGCTGGCATTTCGCCACATGCCTTGATTCATTGCTGGGGCAATAGCCAGTGGAGATCGACTTGCCAGACAAATTGTAGAAAGAAGATCACTGCCTTCACCATTGACTAGCTTGGCAATGAAGTCAGCAGTTGCTGGTGCTATTAAAATAACATCTGCCCAGCGAGAAAGTTCTATATGGCCCATGGCCGCTTCAGCTTCAGTATTCAAGAGTTCTGTATGTACTGGATTACCTGAAAGGGCTTGCATGGTAAGAGGTGTAATGAATTCAGTACCCCCTTTCGTCATAACAACACGTACGCTAGCTCCGGAGTCTTGTAGTCGGCGTATAACCTCTGCGCTTTTATAGGCAGCAATACCGCCGGTGACACCGAGCAGGACATGTTTATTGGCCAATGAGGGCATTAAATTTCCTGAAAGTTTATTCTGATATGGATAAGATAACACTGCAAAAGGAATTTGCGTAGTCAGTACTTACATTCAATACCTATGGATTCAAAATCCATAGGTATACAGTTGTAAATACACTACCAATAATAAATATATCCTTAATAAATACACAAGGAGGTGTATATGGCTATTAGTGATTGGCCGACATCAGCAAGACCCAGAGAAAAGCTTATACAAAGAGGGGCTAACGCCTTATCCGATGCTGAATTATTGGCAATTTTTTTGCGTACCGGTTGTGCGGGCCGCTCTGCTGTTGATTTGGCCCACGACCTATTAGATCGGTTTGGCAGTCTTGCTGGTATGTTGTCCGCAGGTAAAACATCATTTTGTCAGGTGCGCGGCCTTGGAGAGGCAAAATATGTTCAGTTGCAAGCTGTTATGGAGCTAGCTAGACGGCATTTAGGTGAACAGCTGAGCCGTGAACAGGTCTTTACTAATCCGTCGTTGGTGGGAGACTTTTTACTTTCACACTTGCGGAGTAGTGAGCAAGAAATTTTTGCGGTGTTGTTTTTGGATGCCCAGCACCGCCTGATTGATTGGGAAAAGCTATTTTTTGGTACGGTAGATAGTGCCAACGTTCATCCAAGGGAAGTGGTTAAGAGGGCACTGTTTCATAATGCCTCTGCTGTCATACTTTCACATAACCATCCCTCTGGGGTAGCACAACCAAGTGAATCTGACCGTCTGATGACGGAAAACTTGAAACAGGCTTTAAGTTTGGTTGATGTTAGGGTGCTTGATCATGTGATTGTGGGTGGTGGTTATACGGTTTCTTTGGCAGAGCATGGCTTGTTGTGATGAACCAGTAAGATATTTGCTTTAAGGTCGCGTGAGAAAGCTCGTATTCTTCGTCCTTTATCAAATGGAGATATATTCCAGCTCTAACTAGATATACCAGCGAAAATAGGGCGAATCGAGAGAATTTGTTTGCTTTCAAAAAGGTGTTCTGGTATAAAACGCGGCTCTCTGTGAGGGTGCTCTTTGCCAGATTGTTTTTGGCATTCAAAATGCGCTTTGTTTTCGATGGTTTTACTTCGATTTTGCTACGAAGTTTTGCTTCGAGAGACCCACTAACTGAATTCAAAAGCAGTTGCCGGATATTGGTGGTGCTGCCTTACTTTAAAGAAATAAGTAATTTTAGAGGCGAAGCAATGTCTAAAGTATGTCAAGTCACCGGCAAGAAGCCGATGTCTGGAAATAACGTTTCACACGCGAAGAACAGGACTCGCCGTCGGTTTGAGCCTAATTTGCAATCTCACCGTTTTTGGATTGAAGAAGAAAAGCGTTTCGTAAGACTGCGTCTTTCTGCCAAGGGCATGCGTATTGTTGATAAGCTGGGCATTCAGCAGGTTCTTGCTGATATGCGCAAGCGTGGCGAAAAGGTTTAAGGAGATAAATCATGGCTAAATCTAATCGCGATACAATTAAATTGGTATCCAGTGCAGGCACTGGGCACTACTACACCACAACTAAAAACAAGCGTACTCAGCCAGAAAAGCTTGAGTTCAGCAAGTATGATCCCGTGGTTCGCAAACACGTTCCTTACAAAGAAGCTAAGATTAAGTAAGCTTTAGAACGTATAGCAAAAGAACCGCTAGTATTAAAACCCCGATATCTTCGGGGTTTTTTTATGGATATTTTTTTATGCTTTGGGAAGCTCGGAAATTATTTTAAGGTAGTCAGTGCAATGTCGGTAATACCGGCTTCTCGCGCCTGATCAGAGATAAGAACAAAGGTATTAGTTTTAGCTTTTGGATGTGCCTCGATAATCACTTTGGCCTGTGGGTTGCCCGCATGTGCTCTTTCCACATTGGCTCGGACTGATCGTATATCAATATGCCGGCCTGATAAAAACACCTCGTTATTTTCGGTAATGTTGAAAACAATATTGGAGTTTTCCTCTTGTGAATCAGGGGGTGTTTCAGAAATAGGCGGACGGTTTATTTCTAATCCGGATTCCTTAACAAATGATGCAGTAACAACAAAGAAGATAAGCATAATAAAAACGACATCAAGCATTGGCGTGAGGTCTATGTCCCCTTGCTGTGCTTCGGTATTGTCTTGAGTTCGTTTTCTGCCTAAAGCCATTAAAGCTTCCTTTATGTGCTGAATAATTTTGATGATGGCTGGAATATCTATTGAGAGGCTTGATGGTGCCACTTAACCTGCCTAGTATGCCAGATCTTGATTTGTCAGGCTTAGGCTGGTGTTTATCAATTACGATTTTGTGCTATTTGTGCAGCACTTTTCTATTTACCTTATGTCCAGGAGCTGATCATGCCAGAACTACCGGAGGTTGTTGTTACCCTGAGAGGGGTTTTGCCTCATATTGAAGGTAAACGTGTTACCGATGTGATCGTACGTAATGGCAAACTCCGTTGGCCGGTACCGGAGGGCTTGTCAGTTTTACTAAAAAGTAAGCGTCTCCTCAGTGGTCGTCAGCGGGCAAAATATATGTTGTTTCAGTTTGATCATGGGCACTTAATGATTCATTTAGGTATGTCAGGAAATCTTAGAATTGTCGACATCAGTGTTCCACCAGAAAAGCATGACCATGTTGATGTGGTTTTTGATGACAGGATAGCCCTAAGGTTTACGGACCCTCGTCGATTTGGTTCTGTGCTGTGGTTGGACGATGAGCCAGCACAACATCGCTTGTTACAAAATCTTGGGCCAGAACCCTTTGAGGACTGTATTAATGGCCGTTATCTGTATGACTTATCTCGGAGTAAAACCACCTCAGTAAAACAATTTTTGATGGATAATCAGGTTGTAGTGGGGGTGGGAAATATCTACGCAAATGAATCGTTGTTTCTAAGTGGTATTCGCCCGAAAAAAGCAGCGGGAAGGGTTTCTAAAAAGAGTTATGACTTGTTGGCTGACAATATAAAGACTGTGCTTGGCCGAGCCATTGAACAGGGCGGTACGACATTAAAAGATTTTGTCGGTAATGAGGGTAAGCCTGGTTATTTTAAGCAGGAACTGTATGTGTATGGCCGAGGAGGGCAGCCTTGCTTGAATTGCAAAGATATATTGAAGGAGATGCGGTTAGGGCAGCGCTCAACAGTTTATTGCCCTAGTTGTCAGAAATAGTTGTCGGAAGTTATCAGAGATTATTAGGGGTTTTTGGGTACTAATAAAGAGTCTGAACTATTTTTTACCATTGGCGGCAAATTTCTTTGCCAATGCTTCTGTGACGCAAGGTGGGACAAATTCATTAATATCACCACCTAAGGAGCCAATTTCTTTAACCAGCGATGATGAGATATAAGAAAGTTTTTCTGACGGGGTCAGGAAGATACTTTCAACATCCGGTGCGAGCGCTCGGTTCATATTTGCTAGCTGAAATTCGTATTCGAAATCTGATACAGCTCGGAGTCCACGTAAAACGGCATCAGCATTCCGATCCTTTACAAAATTAACGAGTAAATAATCAAAACCTAACACCTCAATGTTATCGAGGTGAGACAATGCTTGTTTGGCCAAACCGATACGTTCTTCAAGATCAAACAGAGGCTGCTTCTTTTCACTGCTAGCAATAGCAACCACAACGTGGTGAAACAATCTGCTGGCACGTTCAACTAGATCAACATGGCCATTGGTGATGGGATCGAATGTCCCAGGGTAAACAATTGTTTTCACTGTGGTTTTTGCTCTCGGTTTTTTTGTGGATCAGAGCTGTTTTTTTGGCTCATGGCTGTTTGTCGCTCATGGCTATATTTTAGCCTAAAGCGGGGGGGAGCATGTTAAATGTTTTACAGCTTGGTCTCAATCAGTACAACATTGCCTCAATCAATGCGAAAGAGACGGTAAGTAACCTGCCCAGTTGTTTTTTCCTTTAGAGCGCACCAAGAGGTTGGGGTTACTGGTGGTGATTGGTTACTGTCAGACTCCATATAGATATAAGCATTGGCGGCAAGAAAAGATTTCTGATCTAACAAGTCGCAGCAGCACTGAAGTAAACTCTCGGCAAAAGGTGGATCCAGAAAAATGATATCAAAGGGCTGAAAGGCTTTGGTGGTACTAAGCCATTCCAGAGCATTAGCCTTCACAATATGGGAGTGTTTGGCTTTAAGTCGTGTTTGGTTTTGTTGTAGCAGGTTAATGGCTTCTGGGTCTTGTTCGATTAATGTAGCTGAACTGGCGCCACGAGATAACGCCTCAAAGCCCAAAGCCCCGGAACCAGCAAATAAATCGAGGCAATGGGCTTCATGGATAATGGGTGTAAGCCAGTTGAATAGGGTTTCCCTAATTCGATCTCCCGTGGGGCGAAGACCTTCCACAGGGATAAAATTAAGCTTTTGACCACGCCACATGCCACCGATAATTCGCACTTGACCCAGGGGTGATTTTTTCATGGAGACATTGGTCGAAGATCTTTGGTTTCGTGGGCGTTTCAAAGCGTTTTTCTCTGACTAAAGTGGTAGCATACACTGTCAGGTTCATCATTAAAAAAACAGTACTGAAAAAAACAGGATATTTGTGTCAGATTCAACTAACAATGAAAATAATTCTTCGGAATTAACTAAAGGACATCAGCAAGGCTCAGGTAAACACGGCCCCGGTAAACAAGAGCCAGGCAAGAAACGTTCATTCTTTCAGCGCTTCCGTCGCCAGAAAGAAGACGAGGACGGTACAGTCGAAACTGGAATGGCAGAAAAGGATTTAGCGGAAACTCAAGCTGAAGAAAATTTAGTCGTAGAAAGTCCAGCTGTAGAGAGCCACATTAAAGAAAACCCAGTTACAGAAAACCGGGCCACAGAAAATCAAGAACAAGAAAGTCAATCTTCAGAGCTTCAAAAAACAAGCAATATGATTTCTGGTGTTCAGGTATCTGAGCCCTCCTTAGACGCTGCTCAAACAGAAGTAGAAAAGCCCAAAGCGGGTCTGAGGGCCCGGTTTCGTCAGGCACTGTCCAAAACAGGGCGTAGTTTCGGTAATTTATTCCTGGGTGAGCGGGAAATTGATGATGAACTCCTTGAAGAGCTGGAAACACTATTGCTGTTGGCCGATGTCGGTATTGAATCGACAGTAGAAATTATTCAGGATTTGGCCGACAGGGTGAAACGACGTGAGCTGGCTGATAGCCGAGCTCTTGTTGCCGCACTTCAAAATGCCATGGTTGAAAAACTCATAGGTTGTGAGCAGCCTCTATTGATTGACGAGAAAAAAGCAGTTGATCAGCAAAAAGTGCCCTTTGTGCTATTGGTCGTGGGAGTGAATGGCGTGGGCAAAACCACGACTATTGGTAAGCTGGCAAAATCTTATAAAGACCAGGGCAAATCAGTGATGCTAGCTGCAGGTGATACGTTTAGGGCTGCGGCAGTTGAACAGTTGCAAACCTGGGGTGAGAGAAACAAGGTCCCTGTTGTTGCACAACACACTGGCGCGGACAGTGCTTCGGTTATCTATGATGCTATTGAGTCTGCAAAGTCTCGCAATATTGATATTTTGATTGCTGATACAGCTGGTCGCTTGCATACCAAAAGCAATCTGATGGAAGAGCTTAAAAAAGTTAAGCGCGTTATGGCTAAACTCGATGACTCCGCTCCCCATGAGGTGCTGCTAGTTTTGGATGCCGGTACTGGCCAGAATGCAGTTAATCAAATGAAGGAATTTAACGATACTGTCAATGTTACTGGTGTCGCATTGACCAAGCTGGATGGAACTGCAAAAGGGGGCATTATCTTCTCTCTGTGTAAGCAGTTTGGTACGCCGATCCGTTATGTTGGGTTGGGTGAGGGTGTTGATGATTTACAGCCTTTTAGGGCAAAAGACTATGTCCAGGCATTGTTTGATCAGGATGGTAAAGGCTACTGATACGTAATTAGTTATACAAAAAGTTGATACAAAAAGTTCAAACATTGATATCGGAACACTAGATTTTAGAAAACTTTTGATTTTGCTACCCTATGATCCAATTTGATAATGTCAGTAAACGCTACTCTACAGGCCAGGAAGCTTTAAATGGTTTGAGCCTGGAGTTGGGTGCGGCTGAAATGGCATTTTTAATTGGACATTCTGGTGCGGGTAAAAGTACGTTACTGAAGCTCGTTATGCTGATGGAAAGGC
>JAJFKD010000144.1 GCA_021773405.1 Porticoccus sp. | reverse complement strand
ATCAGTGGATGCATCATCACTTGCTGCCGCTGAAGAACCACCTGAACCTACAGCCTTTTCAACATTTTTCTGGAGCTGATCAAGGTTAGTCGTACCCTTAGCGGACTCATAAGTAATTTCTGGTGCAATAATCCGAATGCTTTTGATCACAATGGTATCGGAAGTGACTGATTCGGGGTCGATTGCCAGGGCAATTTCACCCAAAGAAAAGGCATTAGGGGTTTTAAATCCTGAAGGATTTCCTACAACAAGCCCCTTTAAGCTCCCTTCTCCGGATGTTAAAGACAGGTCAACATCATCAAGTGTCACACTGGATTGAGTCAGCTCAGGGCCAACTGTTTCAACAATAGCTTTTATTCCTTTATCAAGGTTGAGAACCCCGATAACCAATACAATGATTAGCACTATCGCCAATCCTGCAACAATCTTAAACAATGTTTTCACTGCTACTCTCCTTTTATGATGACCCACCACTTACCTAATCATTACATTTCTAGGCTGTAGATATTAAAACGACAATCTTACAATAGCATTATTTACTTAATTGATCCTAAACTGACATTGCTTCAATGTAACAAACTGAATATGTCCCGTTGAAGAAACCGGTTAATAAAGCAATCGAATAAAACAGGAACACAAGGACACCCAATGACAAAACCGCTTCAGAGTGGTCCCAAATATTTATTACAGGGGCTTCGATTACTTAACCATCCCAGAATTCGTTGGTTCGTCATTGCACCGATGCTAATAAACCTAGTGTTATTTGTTTTTTTAACATGGTTCGCTATTGCGCAATTTGATGGTGTACTCGGCTGGTTAATTGCGAAAGTCCCCGGATGGCTGGATTTTATTGCCTGGCTTTTTTGGGTGCTTTTTGGTGGCTTTTTGCTGCTAGTTTATGGCTACAGTTTTGCAATTATTGGCAATATTCTGGCGTCGCCGTTTTATGGCCCGCTCTCTGAACGCGTAGAAGAAGTCCTGAATGATAAAAAACCATCCAACCCTATGACGAAAAAAGAAATTTTAGCGTTAGCGGGGCGGTCTGTAGCAAGGGAAATAATAAAATTGGGGTACTTTTTACCCAGGATTATTGGTGTATTAATCCTCACATTGATCCTGTCTTTTATACCCGTACTTAATTTGTTGGCCCCAGTCATTGTGTTTTTCTGGGGGGCCTGGTCGCTGGCACTACAGTATATTGATTACCCGGCTGACAATAATCAAATAGGGTTTTACAAACTGATAGGTGAGTTACGAGAGCGCCGACTGGTATCTTTAAGTTTTGGCGGCTGTGTATTAATTGCCACAACCATTCCTATTTTAAACCTGTTTACCATGCCAGCATCGGTGATTGGTGCTACAGCATTCTGGATCGAGCGCATGCCTCTTCTTCAAAAGAAAGAGTTTGAAGAACAAAAGCTTGAAAAGGAAAAACTCCAAGAAAAATAGCCCCAGGGAAAAGCGCCAGAACAATCTTAAAGTTAATACTTAAAAGTTAAATGTATTATTTTTGTAAAAGTGATTCGTCGGGCAACTCACAAGTGAGTTTTTTACCTAATAGCTCCTGAATCGGCTCTAATAGGAACGCATCATCTTCACAGGCAAAACTAATAGACGTACCACTTTTTCCCGCACGACCCGTTCGGCCAATGCGATGAACGTAGTCCTCAGATTCTTCCGGTAAGGTGTAATTCACCACATGGCTAATACCATCAATATGAATGCCTCGGCCTGCCACATCGGTGGCCACCAGTACTTTTAATTTACCGGATTTAAAATCTTCAAGGGTTCGCACGCGCTTGCCTTGAGGCACATCACCTGAGAGTAATCCCACGGCAAAACCTTTCTTTCTAAGCTTTTCTTGTAACCGACGGCACTGATCGCGACGGTTAGCAAAAACAATCACACTTTCTACATCATCTTGATTAATGATGTTATAGAGCAAACTAAATTTCTCTTCAGCCGAAGTGATAAATACCTTTTGATCCACCGTATCCGTGGCAACACTCTCTGGTTCAATTTCCACATGAGAAGGATCTATTGTCCACTGATCAGCTAGGTTCATGACTTCTGGGGTAAACGTTGCTGAGAAAAACAGGGTTTGACGACTTTCGCGATGTGGTGTCAAACGGACAATACGTCGCACTTGAGGGATAAAACCCATGTCCAACATTCTGTCTGCTTCATCTAACACCAAAATTTCAGTGCGATCCAAATAGACATCTCGACTACCGGCAAAGTCTAGTAAACGGCCTGGGGTCGCCACTAAAATATCGCAGAGACTTTCTTGCAAATGACGCTTTTGTTTATCGTAGTCCATACCACCAACAAGGGTATGAACCTTTAACCCGGTATATTTACATAACGCTCGAGCATCATCGGCTATTTGCATCACCAACTCACGTGTCGGTGCAATAATCAGTGATCTAGTTTCACCGGCATAGTGTTCATCATCTACCGGGTTATTCAACAATTCAGTGATAATTGTCACCAGAAATGCTGCTGTTTTTCCTGTTCCCGTCTGGGCTTTACCAACCACATCATGAGCGCGCAATGTGTAGGGTAATGATTGCGCTTGAATGGGTGAACAGTATTTAAAACCAAGGTCTGCAATGCCATGCATTAGCGTCAGTGGCAAATCCAAATCATGGAAGCGTGTTTTGCCTTCAACGGCCTCAACTTCAAATTGGGATAGATCCCATTCAGCCGTTGATTTTTTCTCGCCCCCACCACGAGCATGACGCCCACGACGCCCTGATTGTTTTTGCTGGTTTTCCTTAGGGGTTTGTCCAGAGTTCGGACTGTTCTGTTCACTCATAAAATTGCCGATGGAAGATTGCTGATGGGTTGATAACACATGAATACTCTAACATCTGTTGATAGAGCCTATTGACCAACTAGTACCTATTTAAAAAGAAGGTTGGCCTGCTCTATAAAACAGACCTTTGGGCTGGAAGGGTATCCATTATAGCACGGGATCACTATAGAGATGGGTTTGCTAAACCTTCTCGTCATAGAGGGTTTATAACAGGGAAATCAAGAGAATAAAGTAATCACTGCAAAGTTGTCATTCTTTTCGTGAACAGGAACGGCATAACCAATAATCCAGGCTAGTAAAGCGCCCTCCACCCGTAAACAACAAACTCAACAGCATAATAAAATAAGTAGCCGAAAATTCAATGCCATTCTTTAGTACCGTAAAGGAGCCCGCGGAAGTCAGGTAATCATAATTGCCATGCTCTTTAAGGATAGAAACAGCACGACTTTTACGATCCAATCCTTCCTCGATTAAATCTGCTCGCCATTCCCAGGGCACCGTTAGTTTAGCTTCCGGCAGTGCATGCCAACCATTACTCCAATGAGCGGTAGTTGCAGCAACAATCATCATTAACATCAGAGGAATACTAATAAGGCGTGTTAACAAACCAAACAACAGCAACCAGCCTCCAAGAAATTCTGTCCAACCAGCTAATGCGGCCAGTAAATCCGGCATGGGTAGCCCCAGCCCCCAATCAGGGTCACCAAACCAGGCTACAACATTAGGGTCAGCCATTAATCGATCTAAAAAGCCCACATTTTCTGCGCCTAGCTGCAATTTTCCATAACCTGCCTTAATTAACATAGGAGCAAGGAAAATTCTCAGTAACAGGGGAGCAATACCTTCAAAACAACGCAAGCAACCAAGCATGCTTTGATACCATCGACAAAGAAGCGAACTCATAATAAAAACCTTATTTTTATTGTATGACCTGGTGTTTTAATTCTGACCATTCAATTAGCCATCGACTGCTTAGACTCTATGTAAGCAAAAAGTTTAAGATTTTTTCATGCTCGACATCCCCCTCAAACGAAAAAAATCTAAAATATAAAATTATCCAGAATATGAGCACCTCTAAATAAATACCTTAATATCCAGCGATTGCACCAACTAACGCAAAGAAAACACTGATTGTAGTTCCCTTAAACCTCAGTCATTATGCTATCAGAATGAAAATTCCAAGGTAAAACCTTCTAGGGTTAAAGTGCGCATGTCATTTACTGGACCTTCTACTGTCGAAACAACATTTATTACATTGTCAGTCGATGACCAGCAGGAATTATTATCACTGGCACGAGAAAGTATCCGCGTCCGCCTATTGCTAGAACGCGACTTACTTATCGATGAAACTGCTTTTAGCCCTGCCCTTCAACAGCAGGCAACTAGCTTCGTCACACTGCGAAAGAAAGGGCAGCTACGCGGGTGTATTGGCTCAACACAAGCCACTGAGCCATTAGTGTCCAATGTAGTACACCATGCAATGGCTTCAGCTATCGATGACCCCAGGTTCCCCCCCGTAACATTAGATGAAGAATCTGCATTACATATCGAAATTTCAGTATTGAGTTCCCCCGCCCCCCTAATGTTTGCCAATGAAAAAGAACTGCTAGCTCAGCTATCATCAAAAAGAGATGGGCTAACGATTGAGGTTGGAGCAAATAAGGCAACATTCTTGCCCGATGTCTGGAACAGCATGAAGGATGAAACAGAGTTTTTGTCGCAACTAAAACTCAAGGCAGATCTTGCAACAGACTTTTGGTCTGACAATTTAAAAGCATGGAACTATCAAACCTATTGTTTTAGTGAATAAACCAACCATCATAATATTTTACAAATGGCGACATAAAACAAAAGATTAAAACCCTCTGTATTATCACCCCCGATATTTTGAAACTGCCAATGATTAAGGTACCCTACCGAGCCATTTAAATTCAGCTAGACTGGGTTACATCCAACTAAGCTGAGTCAGATTCAACTAGGCTGCATTAAACACAACTACATACCCCAGCCTTAAAACTGCCCGTCAGGATAAATAATGACAGAAGAACAAATACGAGCACTTCGAAATGCCCTGGGTAATTTTGCAACGGGTATTACGGTGATAACAGCAGTGAATGAAAATGGCGAGCCACAAGGGATGACGGCGAATAGCTTTTCTTCTGTTTCTCTGGAACCACCCCTGGTCTCCTGGTGTGTTGGCCGTGAATCCAGATTGTTTGATTTATTTCAGAAAACCAGCCACTTTGCTGTGAATATTTTGACAACGGAACAAGAAGAAACTTCACAACTGTTTGCCAGCCCTGCCGATGACAAATTTGAACACGTCGAGTGGCACGCAGGATTAAATGGCCTGCCCTTACTAGACAGCAGCCCCTGCCAATTCCAGTGCGAAATTGAACATCGCTATTCTGGTGGAGACCACACTATTATAATTGGCCGGGTATTAGATTTTTCCAGC
This sequence comes from Porticoccus sp., assembly GCA_021773405.1. Classification (GTDB taxonomy): domain Bacteria; phylum Pseudomonadota; class Gammaproteobacteria; order Pseudomonadales; family Porticoccaceae; genus Porticoccus. Next base: position 16,429 of record JAJFKD010000144.1, on the reverse strand, counting down.
CAAGCCATATCACCATTAATTTTTCATGGTGGACAATACAGGTCGCTTAAATAAAAGACCATCTAGAATCAGCTGCTCTTACAACACAAACTAACCCGATCTTTACCAGCAAGGTCAGTATGTGTAGCTACACTCTCATAGCCCGCATTGTGCATCATCTCTTGTACAGCAGCCCCCTGATCAAACCCATGCTCTAACAACAACCAACCATTAGGCTTTAAATATATTTGAGCACCATTAATAATGGCTTGTAGATCAGATAGTCCTTGTTCGTCAGCCACCAATGCAGAGAGTGGCTCAAACCGAACATCCCCTTGTTTCAAGTGCTGGTCTCCCTCACAGATATATGGGGGATTACTGACAATCACATCAAACAGTTGGCCTTTTAGTTCAGCAAACCAATCGCTCTGAAAAACCTGTACATTGGCAAACCCTTTATTTAGCAGGCTCTTCAGTTGTTGACGGTTTTCCTCAGTCAATTGCACAGCGGCGGGTACCGCATCCACTGCGGTAATCTGCCAATGATTTTTTTCACTGGCGAAAGCCAAGGCTATGGCTCCAGTACCAGTACCCAAATCCAGAACTTCAGCACGATCACTCACTGGTAAGCCAAGTGCTAACTCAACAAGCAGTTCCGTTTCAGGCCGCGGTATTAAAGTTGCGGGTGTCACCTTAAAGGGCAATGACCAGAACTCTCGCTGACCGATAATATGTGCCACAGGCTCACCCTCGGATCGACGCTGAAAATAGTCATCAAAACACTGTTGCTGCTGTTCATTAAGCTGATGTTCGGGCCAGGTATAAAGAAAGGATCGGTCTTTATCCAAAATGTGACTCAGCAAAACTTCTACATCCAGCCTGGGTGTATCGCTCACTGTAGATAATTCAGCACTTTTTTTAAGCAGTGCTGAAACAGTTAAAAGAGTCGAGATAAAAGGCGAATGTGTAGACATAGATGGGTATGAAATTTAGGAAGACAGGTCAGCCAACTGATCAGCCTGATGCTCATTGATCAACGGCTGAACTACTTCATCTAACTGCCCTTCCATTACTTCGCCCAACTTATAAAGGGTTAAGTTAATACGATGATCCGTGACCCGACCCTGAGAATAATTATAGGTGCGGATTCGCTCGGAACGGTCGCCACTACCCACTAAAGAACGACGCTCTTCAGCAATATTCAGGGCTGCAGCTTCCTCTTGAGCATTTTTCAAACGTGCAGACAACAAGCTCATAGCTCGCGCTTTGTTCTTATGCTGGGAGCGCTCGTCCTGGCATTCCACCACCATTCCCGTGGGCAGGTGGGTAATACGAATGGCTGAATCAGTTTTGTTAACGTGCTGACCACCGGCACCTGAAGCACGAAAAGTATCAATACGAAGGTCTCCCTTATTGATATCAATATCATCCACTTCATCTGCTGCAGGCATAACTGCTACGGTACAGGCAGAAGTATGAACTCGCCCCTGGGATTCTGTTTCTGGAACACGCTGCACTCGGTGAGCACCGGATTCAAATTTGAGCTTGGAGTACACACCCTGGCCAATGATCTGGCTGATAATTTCTTTATAGCCACCATGATCACCAAGGCTTTCACTTAGAACTTCTACTTTCCAACGATTACTTTCTGCATATTTGCAGTACATACGGAACAAGTCACCAGAAAAAATCGCCGCCTCATCACCGCCAGTACCGGCACGAATTTCCAGAAAGACATTTTTTTCATCGTTTGGATCTTTCGGCAACAACAACTTTTGTAAATCCACCTCAATACCAGCCAGCTCTTCCTCACCGGCCTTTAACTCTTCCTGAGCCATATCACGCATATCCGCATCGGCATCTTTCAGTAATGATTTTGCCTCGGAAATATTTTCTTGCACCCGTGAATAATCGGCATAGGTTTTCACCACCGGTTCCAATTCAGCATACTCTTTTGATAGGTCGCGAAAACGATTCTGATCGCCAATCACATCCGGGTCGCTCAAGAGCGCGCCGACCTCTTCATGGCGATCAGTAATGTTTTGCAGTTTTTCCAAAATAGAGGCTTTCATTAATTTCCTTTCGTACTTTTTATATGTTTGAGTCCGCTATTAATACTGAGCCATTACTGTTCTGAATCTGGACCAGAGTCTTCCGGCTTTTTTAACCCGAATAAATCATGGGCAATATCAATATGCTCTGAGCGCCCTTCTTCACCCGCCTGCTTAAGTGCAGTGGTGGGAGAATGCATCAATTTGTTCGTTAAATTCCTTGCTAGGCTTTTTAGTACCTGCTCAGGGTCCTGCCCAGATCGTAGGGAGACCAACGACTTTTCAAGTTCTAGATCTCGCGTTTCTTCCACACTACTGCGAAAAGCACGAATTGTATCCACTACATCCAACGCCTGAAGCTGGCTTTGCCAGGCACTGACACCGGCCTCAACAATTTCCTCTGCTTTATTGGCCGCATGTTCCCGGGAACGCATATTTTCTAGAATGACTTCCTGAAGTTCATCAACGGTATAAAGGTAGACATCCTCTAACTTAGAGACTTCCGGCTCGATATCACGAGGAACGGCAATATCCACCATAAAGACAGGCTTGTGTTTGCGCTGTTTCAGCGCCGATTCCACCGCTCCTTTTCCCAGAATTGGAAGTTGACTGGCAGTGGAGGAAATCACCATGTCCGCACCATGAAGAAATTCTGGAATCTCTGACAATAAAATAGCTTGGGCTCCAAACTGCTGGGCAAGGTCCTGTGCTCTACTTAACGTTCTATTAGCTACGGTGATACTACCCACTTGTTTATCAAGTAAATGCCTTGCTACCAATTCAATAGTCTCGCCGGCACCAATTAATAATGCATTCACTTCCCGCAAGTCAGAAAAAATTTGCTGGGATAAACTTACCGCAGCATAGGCGACGGATACTGGATTCTGGCCAATGGCCGTTTCTGTACGTACACGCTTGGCAATGGAGAATGCTTGTTGAAACAATTGATTCAAATGGGTTGAGACTTTCCCCGCCTCTCTTGCAACAGCGTAGGCAGATTTTAACTGCCCTAATATCTGCGGCTCACCCAAAATCATAGAATCAAGGCCACTGGCAACTTTCATCATATGCCGTGCGGCATCTTCATGCTGATAGATGTAACAACAATCATCTAGGGCCAATCGCGATAAACTATGGTATTCCGCCAGCCAGTCCAGTACTTTTCCTGGACTACCACCGTCTAAATCAGCACTTACCCCATAGATCTCAGTCCGATTACAAGTCGACAGTATGGCTAATTCATCTACCTCAGCTAGTTCACTGGCATGCTGAATTGCTTCTTTCATTTGCTCTGGCGCAAAGGCTACCTTCTCCCGAATATCGAGAGATGCGGTGCGGTGATTGATTCCAAGAGCAAAAATGGTCATTAAATTAGGTATGGGATGATGAACACGCAATTGTCCGATTCTAGGCCTTTAAAGACAAGCAGTATTGAATCAACATTTCAGATCAATATTGAGAACACCTCATTAGAATTGCCAAAAAATAAACATACTTATGCCCTTGCTACCTTGGAACACCTAAAAAGAAAAATGGAATCGTCTTCTTTCGTTATTGTCAGAGTATTTAGCTACAATATCAGTATTAACATCGCTTACTAAAAACGAATGAACCATAGTGATGTTTGATGAACGAGCAGAATGACTAAATTCAACTATTTAAGTTAAGCGCTACGATTAAGTACAAATAAGATTAAGTACAACTATGAGAAACAAAACCCGCTCATCACTGCTGATATTAGCGCTATCAATTTTACTAAGTTACGGGTGTGCCAATCAGACTATTGATCAGGTGCCGGGAGCCTATGCAGCAGCCCCTGAAACAACAGCTCAACCAAAACAACCTCAACCTTCTGCTAAAGCACACCCCGAACCTAAATTTGAAACACCCCCCGAAAAGCCGGAATATCCTATCCGGCCATTTGAGACAGAAACACTCTACGATTTGTTAGTGGGAGAACTAGCAGGCATACGTAGCAACTTTGACATTGCCTTACAAAAATACCTGACACAGGCAAGAATGACTCGAGACCCCGGCGTGGTATCGAGAGCAGCACAAATAGCTGCCTATACAGAAAACAGGCCAGTGCTGCTGGAAATGTCTCAGTTGTGGGTAGATATAGAACCTGAAAGCCTCGATGCAAATAGTTTGGCAGCCATGTCATTAAGCCACTATAACCGCTACGAAGAAGCGCTAAAGCATGCACAGTTCGCTTTAGATCGAGGGCACAATGAGCCACTGATGAATCTTGTGGTATCAGCAAACAGAGCAAACAAAGAACAAAGAGACACGCTGCTCAAGTTATACCCAAAACTCGAAGCACAAATGCCTGAAAATACTTTTTTGCAGCTCACAAAGGCTATGCTACAAAGGCAACAAAAACTATTACCTGAAGCTCTAAACACAGTGAACAAATTACTGACCCTAGATGACAGCATGCAACCTGCAATCATGCTCAAGGCTCAGTTGTTATATCAGTCAGGTAAAAAAGCAAAAGCTTCAGCTTTTCTAGAGCAGTCGCTCGTTAATGCACCAAATAATAAACGTATGCGCCTACAATATGCCCGCTTTTTAGCTGATAGTGATCTCGAGGGTGCTCATCAACAGCTTTCTATTCTTTCCCAGCAATACCCAAACGATCCAGAGCTCATTTATTCTCTGGCATTGGCAAGTAAGGGATTGAAGAAACATGATGAAGCCGTTGAATTATTTACTCAGCTAACAAGGTACCCCAGAACCGCCTATGCGGCACATTATGAACTAGGCCTACTAGCAGAAGAAAATAATGATATTGAAGCAGTTCTGGTTCACTACCGCCAAGTACACTCTGGGTCAAAGTTTCTTCCTGCAGCAGTACGTTTGAGTCGGTTTATGACCAACCACAACCAATTAGATGATGCCCGGCTATATCTGCAAAAACTACGACTAGATCACCCACAGCAAGCTTCGGCCCTCTACCAAATAGAGTCAGAACTATTGGCCGAACAGCAATTATTACGTGAAGCATACGATATGCTAAGCAAGGCCATTCTTCGGGAGCCTAATAATATTCAATTGCTTTATACACGCTCATTATTAAGTGAACGGCAAAATGATTTTGCGCGCTCCGAACAGGATCTGCGAGCTATTCTGCAACAGGATGCCAATAATGCCATGGCATTAAATGCCTTGGGATACACACTCACGGTACATACTGATCGTTATGAAGAAGCACATAAACTGATTCTGAGGGCTTTGGAACTAAATCCAGGCGATCCAGCCACAATCGACAGCCTCGGCTGGGTTTCTTATCGATTAGGAAAATACGACGAAGCCATAAAGTATCTCCGTGATGCATTATCCAAACTGCCAGACCCAGAAGTTGCCGCCCATTTGGGTGAAGTTTTATGGGTAACCGGCCAGCATGATGAGGCTATGTCCATATGGAAAAAAGTGCTGGCAAATGACCCAGACAACAGCACTATTCTGGAAACTATGGAACGCCTTACTAACGGGATAACCGGCCAATAGATGTACCGATTTATTTTACGAATTATTCCACAAATACTGATAATACTTGTTGGCGCTTACCTTAGCGCCTGTAGTTTTACCTCCCAAAAACCCAACACTGGTATCACCAACTGGCAACAGCATGTTGCCAATCTCAGTGAGCTCGACCAATGGCAATTGGAAGGCAAGCTCGGCTACCGTGATAGCAATGATGGTGGCAGTGCCTGGTTAAACTGGCATCAGAATCGAGAAGATTTTAATGTCACCCTTAATGGGCCTTTTGGTACAGGTACAACTCGCATTACTGGCACCCAACAATCAGCCCAGTTACAGCGTGCAGGCCATGACCCAGTTATCGCTTCGTCCCCTGCCGCACTCACGGAACAGCTCTTTGGCTGGCAATGGCCAGTAGAGCAATTACAGTTTTGGGCAAGAGGTATTCCTGCACCAAACACTCCCCAGCAGGTATCAAACCACAATTTAGATGGTACTTTAGCAGTTTTAGAACAATCCAATTGGACACTGCAATTTTCTAATTACCAGAGAATTGCTAACGGCCACCCAAAAGGAGGCTGGATATTACCTGGAAAAATAAAAGGACAAAAAGGTGATTATTATTTCACCCTCATCATAAAAAGCTGGCAGCCAAAAGAACCTGCTCAATAATGCAACTATCACTATTCTCCCCGGCAAAACTGAATTTATTCCTACACATCACAGGAAAGCGTGAAGACGGCTACCATAATTTACAAACCCTGTTTCAACTGCTCGATTATGGTGACCGAATAGAGTTTAGCGCCAACACAACCGGAAAAATTGAGCTCAGCCCTTCTATTCCCGGTTTACCCAATGACCAAAATCTCATTTACCAAGCAGCACAAATACTGCAACAACACAGTGACTGTTCCCTTGGTGCAAATATTCGGCTGGAAAAACGCCTACCTATGGGCGGCGGCTTAGGCGGCGGCAGCAGTAATGCAGCAACAACACTGCTTGGTTTAAACAAACTATGGCAACTAAACCTACCTGAAAAAACATTAATGAAAATTGGTGTTCAGCTTGGTGCTGATGTCCCAGTTTTTATCCTTGGACAAACCGCGTGGGCAGAAGGAGTCGGTGATCACCTGACCCCGGTAGAAATGCCAAATCACTGGTATCTGGTCCTTGTGCCAAATGCCCATGTCTCCACAGCAAAAGTTTTTGCACATCAGGGTTTGACAAGGAACTCTCATCCTATCAAAATACGCGCCTTTCTCGAGCAGGGTGGCAAAAACGACTGTCAATCAGTGGTTGAAGCCCTTTATCCAGAAGTGAAAAAAGCCCGCCAATGGCTGGCCCAATTCACTGAAGCTCGATTGACGGGTACAGGGGCCTGCCTGTTTGCCAAATTTGATTCAGAAACTGATGCACAATCAGTCTATGAGCAAATACCGGCACCTTGGACTGGCTTTGTAGCAAAAGGCGTTAATCACTCTTTGCTATTAACTGAACTACCGTCTTAAACAATTTACTGGGGTGTGGCCAAGCGGTTAAGGCAGCGGCTTTTGATGCCGCCACTCGGAGGTTCGAATCCTCCCACCCCAGCCATATTTCTTTGGGACGCCAAAGTAATATTACTTCTTGATCAGGAAATAAGCCGTGGCAAATTTGATGGTTTTCTCCGGGAATGCCAACCTGGAGCTCGCAAGAGAAATCACTCAATTTCTAGGTCTTCCTCTGGGCAACGCTGTGGTATCACAGTTCTCAGATGGTGAGATCAATGTAGAAATTTGTGAAAATGTCCGTGGCCGTGATGTTTTCGTAGTGCAGCCTACCTGCGAACCTACCCATAAAAACCTGATGGAACTGATTTTAATGGTCGACGCACTACGTCGTGCCTCTGCCGGTCGTATCACGGCTGTTGTTCCCTACTTTGGTTATGCTAGGCAAGACCGTCGCGTTCGCTCCATTCGAGTCCCTATTAGTGCCAAAGTGGTCGCTGATATGATCACCAATGTTGGCGTCGATCGCGTAATGACCGTTGATTTACACGCTGAACAAATTCAGGGGTTCTTTGATTGTGCCGTAGACAATGTTTATGGCCTGCCAGTACTTTTGAGCGATGTAGAACGTCAAAACTACCAAAACCCAACAGTAGTATCACCCGATATTGGCGGTGTGGTTCGTGCTCGAGCCATGGCAAAACAATTAAATACTGAGTTGGCCATTATTGATAAGCGTCGCCCTGAAGCCAATCAAATCGAAGTCATGAATTTAATTGGTGATGTAGAAGGACGGACTTGTATCCTAATGGATGACATTGTGGATACCGCAGGAACACTGTGTAAAGCTGCTGATGCCCTTAAAGAGCGTGGCGCTGAAAAAGTGGTTGCCTACTGCACCCACCCTGTTCTTTCCGGTAAAGCCATTGATAATATTGAGAAATCCGCTTTGGACACTATGGTTGTTACCAACAGTATTCCACTAAGCGAAGCTGCAAAAAATAGCAAATATATTAGGGTCCTAAGTCTGGGCCAAATGCTGGCAGAGGCAATGCGCCGTGTCAGTAACGAAGAATCCATCAGTGCAATGTTTGACTAAGAAGCCCTTGCTTTAAAAGGTTCTAGTTCCAACTGGCCTTTTTTCCAACCGGTTTATCATAAACATTACATCTGGATAACTAACTGCTCTAATTTATTCACTAACGTTTTATAGAGCTATTTAAAACATCCCTATCAATTCTGGTCGCGGATTGGTTTGGAAATAACAGAATGGTTTGAAAAATAACCTAGGAGTCACGGCAATGTCCAATGATTTTCAATTGAATGCTAAGGCCCGTAACGACATGGGGAAAGGTGCGAGCCGCCGCCTACGTCGTTTGGCCAACGAAGTTCCAGCCATTATCTATGGTGGTAAAAAAGACCCTCAAAATATCAGTCTTACTCACAATACACTTGAGCATGCACTGGATAACGAAGCATTTTACTCACACATCATTTCTTTAGATGTTGATGGTAAAACTGAAGATGTGATCCTGAAAGATGTTCAGCGTCACCCAGCCAAGCCGGTTATCCTGCATGTCGATTTTCTTCGTGTCAGCAAAACTCAAAAACTTCACACTAAAGTACCTCTTCACTTTATCAATGAAGACATCTGTGTAGGCGCCAAGCTACACGGTGGTAACATCTCCCGCAGCATGACTGAACTGGATATTTCCTGCTTGCCTGCTGACTTGCCTGAATATATTGAAGTAGATGTAGCTGAAGTAGATATCGGCCAAATTCTTCATATTTCAGACATCAAGCTTCCTAAAGGTGTTGAGAGCGTTGGCCTAAGCCACGGTGAAGAGCACGATCTACCTATCTTTACTGTGAACAAGCCTAAAGCTGTCGTTGAGGAAACTAACGAAGCTGAAGCTGCAGAAGCTGAAGGTGAAAGCGAAGGCGAAGAGGAAGGCAACGAGTAATCATCTCGAGCCAATCTCCTTCTAGCTTTGCTGCATTTTAAGCATTTGGCTTAAAAGTCTAGAAAAAGAGGCCCTGACATTGGACACACCTGTTCAACTCATTGTTGGTCTGGGAAACCCCGGCCAACAATATGAACAAACCCGTCACAATGCCGGGGCTGATTTCGTTTTAGCCTTGTCAGAATATTGCGGTGTTACCCTAAAACCAGAAGCTAAATTTTTTGGTGCTACAGGTAGAGCAACCCTCGATAATCACGATGTACGGTTATTAGTACCCGATACCTATATGAACCGTAGTGGCAAGGCCGTTGCCGCTATGGCCGGTTTCTACCAAATCCCTCCAGAAGCTATTTTAATCGCCCATGATGAGCTTGATCTAAGTCCAGGGGTTGCACGTCTTAAACTAGGCGGCGGACATGGTGGGCATAATGGTCTCAGAGATACGATTCAATCATTAGGTAACAACCGAAATTTTGCACGACTACGCATCGGAATTGGCCACCCAGGTAGTTCATCGGAAGTTGTGAACTTTGTTTTGCGTAAAGCACCCCAAAGTGAGCAGCAACTGATAAACCAAAGTATTGATAACGCCCTTCGTGTGATGCCTATGGCAGCAGCAGGACAGTGGAACAATGCCATGAAAGAATTACACTCCCAGTAACACTTTCTGGCAGCAACCAACTATTAATTTGTGCGGCTGAATTCAAAGCATTTGATCAAAGCCATATGCACCAACACTCGAGAGAATAAGTAATGGGTTTTAACTGCGGTATTGTCGGCCTTCCCAATGTAGGCAAATCCACGTTATTTAATGCACTAACCAAAGCAGGCATTGATGCAGCGAACTTCCCTTTCTGCACCATTGAACCGAACACTGGCATTGTACCCATTCCTGACCCGCGCCAAGACAAACTGGCTGAGATAGTTAACCCCGAGCGGGTAATGGCGACAACAATGGAATTTGTTGATATTGCGGGCTTGGTAGCTGGTGCCTCTAAAGGTGAAGGGTTGGGTAATCAATTCCTTGCCAATATTCGTGAAACCGATGCTATTGCACACGTTGTTCGCTGCTTTGATGATGAAAATGTTGTCCATGTGGAAGGAAAAATTGATCCAACAGCTGATATTGATGTGATTAATACCGAGCTGGCATTAGCTGACCTGGAAACCGTAGAAAAAGCACTACAACGAGCTGCGAAAGCTGCCAAAGGCCAAGACAAAGAAGCCATGGCATTAAAAGTGGTACTGGAAAAAATCCAACCACATCTGGATGAAGCCAAACCACTACGCTCGATGGAATTAGACCAAGACGAATTAAAGACCATTAAGTCCCTTAACCTGTTAACGCTAAAACCCACCATGTATATCGCTAACGTGGATGAAGAGGGTTTTGAAAACAACCCTTATTTAGAAACGGTACAGAGTATTGCTAAAGAAGAAGATGCCGTTGTCGTGCCTATCTGCAACAAACTGGAAGCAGAAATTGCCGAGCTGGATGATGATGAAACCCTCGAGTTTCTAGAAGAAATGGGCATGGAAGAACCAGGGTTAAACCGGGTTATTCGTGCGGGCTACAATCTGCTGGGGCTTCATACTTACTTTACCGCCGGTGTAAAGGAAGTTCGTGCCTGGACCATCCCCCTGGGAGCAACAGCCCCTCAAGCAGCAGGGAAAATCCATACTGACTTTGAAAAAGGCTTTATCCGTGCTGAAGTTGTTGCCTACGATGACTTTATTGAAGGCAACGGCGAACAAGGTGCTAAAGATGCTGGAAAGTGGCGCTTGGAAGGTAAAGATTACATCGTTAAAGATGGCGATGTGGTCCACTTCCGCTTTAATGTTTAATCTCTACTCATCATAGCTTCCAAAAACTATATCCAGATATTAGGGGCCAGTAATAAAAACTGACCCTAATTATTTATCATTAATTCTACCCTCGCAGTTATGCCTATAATGTGGCTATGCGATTCTTTAAAGTTATTATTGGTTTATCCATTGCTGTAATCTCCATGGCCATTCTGGCTTTCATTGCCACTCAAACCGTTCCCGGATTTGAAATCAGTAGTTATCGCACACTCTTTAACACCCTGACAGGCCGGGGGATAGATTCCCCTAGCCAACAACAAATCAATCATTTAATTGCCCCAGAAGATTTTCAGGTCACCCTCTTTGCTGAAAATATTCCCCAGGCTCGAATACTAAAAATCACACCTACAGGCGGGCTCCTTGTTAGCTCCCCAAGTAAAGGAACTGTTTTTCTCCTGCAAGATACTAACGGGGATGGCCATGCAGATTTAACTACCGCTCTGGTAAGCAATCTCAATCGCCCCCATGGGATCGACCTCCATAAAGAGAGCGATAACCATTGGCTCTATATTGCAGAAACCGATGCTGTTGGCCGTATTGTTGTTAACTGGCAAACAGGAAAAACCCAAGGTAACTATCAACGGCTGATTACAGATATACCCTCCAGTAAAGGGCACTGGACCAAAACGATACAATTCGGTCCCGATGGCTGGCTTTATCTAACCAGCGGCTCAAGCTGTAATGTCTGTGAAGAAAAAGATCCCCGCAGAGCCACTATGATGCGCTTTCAACCCGATGGCAGTGAGGGACATATTTACGCATCCGGATTGCGGAATGCTGTTGGATTTGATTGGGCACCCTGGAATAATAACCTCTACGCCACAGACAACGGACGGGACTTACTCGGCGATAATTTTCCGCCCTGTGAACTCAACCTGATCAAACAGGATGGCTTCTATGGTTGGCCCTATATCAATGGCTTTGGCAAACTGGACCCCGACTACGGCCAAGGTAAAGACACTTTACTGAATCACAGTATTTCACCCAGCTTCGGTTTTCGCGCCCACAATGCACCCCTGGGTATTCACTTCCTTCGTCATCCAGACCATAACCAAAACTATAAACATACCGCATTGGTAGCATTGCACGGCTCCTGGAACCGCAGCACACCCGATGGTTACAAGGTCATTTCCTTACAGTGGGGTGAGAACGGAAATATCATGAGCAAGGACTTCCTCACCAATTTTCTGCAAAACGGGCAACACATTATAGGGCGCCCTGTAGATATAGAAGAGGGTCCCGATGGCAGTATTTATATCTCCGATGACTATGCCGGGGTGATCTATCGTGTGCTATATAAATAGATAGACCCTCCGGGAGTATCACTATGTATCTAAAAGAGAAGACCACAAACCACCTTGTTGAAATCATCTCACTCCAAGACCTTTTTGACCCATTTCATAGTCATATATCAGGCCGCTACCACTATGGAGAGGAAGCTCAGGAACCAGAATCCATGGCCAAAGAGGCCCTGGTATTCCCCTCCGGAGAACCACTTCCCCAATGCTGGATTGATTCACATTACAGAGACCACGAATTTACCTCAAAAAGCTGAATGGGCAACTAGTAATGTGCTGAAAACGCCTTGACAAAATCGGGCAAACCCGAGAAAATTCGCGCCCCTGTGACAGGGCAACTTGATACACAGGGCAATTAAGTTAAGAAACAACGTTAGAAAAGAATGTGGCTAGGTAGCTCAGCTGGTTAGAGCACAGCATTCATAATGCTGGGGTCGGCGGTTCAAGTCCGCCCCTAGCTACCACATACAAAGGGCTTGCTTTTTAGCAGGCCCTTTTTTATGACTAAACCTTACTAGCCAAAATCAGTTTGATTATTTTATGGCCACTAGCTATTTACTGCGTCGTTTTTTTCGTGCATCTAAATACCGATCAATTTTAGGCAACAGATAAAAATCAGAAAGAATAAATACTATGACGTAAAAAACAAAAATTGCCAATACCAATAAAATTAAACTCATCAAAAACCTCCTTGTTTGATTTCTCCATGCTCCAACTCGTGTTATTAGTCGTCATAATCTCCCGCCAGGAAGGCTTTCTTTCCTCCTTCCAGATCATTTTTTAACATCTCTATATTCACCATTCTCGATCCACCAACCTTAACCGTAGGTATAGCCTTGGTAGTGACCCATGAACGAATGGTCTTTGGTTCTTTCCCTACCATTTCGGCAAAACGTGCCTGTGAAAGCAGTGGAGGAATAGCAACAAGGTTTATTTTTTTATCAAGTTCCATTTGTGATTTATCACTGCGTCAAATAGAATCAAAAAACCACCACAATAAACATGGTAACAATTACACGTTATCACATATTTTGAGTTAATAGTACAAGGTATTATTTATATTTTATGGGTATAGGTGACAGAGTCCGTGGACTGCTGGAAATTAGAGGCATGCCGAATAAGCTAGAGAACAAGACTGGTATTGATCGTGATACTTGGCGCAATGTTCGTTATGCCAAGCAAAAGGTCAATGAAGACCATATTACCGCTGTCTGTGAAGCATACCCTGAATATCGTCTATGGATCGAAACAGGCAAAACAGAACCGAATTCTGGGCAAATTTCACCCGACAATGCTGACTCACAACCCAAAAAACCCTGAAAAATAAGCCTTTAGCCATATTTTTCCCTTAAAACTTACCGAAAAACATTTATAAATCAGAACAGGCTCTAATTCTTAGAAAAACTAGAGTTTTCGGCCAGCTCTTTGCCAGATAGAATAACCACTTGTTATTTATAGTTAAGTCATTGAGAGCGGTGCTGTGATTTTGAAGAAAATGGTATTCCCCGATTACAAATATATTTTAATCGCGGTATTTCTAACCATTACCCCAACCATTGCTCTGAGCTCAGAAGCTTTCTCCAATTCTATATCTGATGAAGAACAATCTAAGGGAACAGAGCTTGCACAGGCTGTCTACGACCAAGCTAGTGGTGAAGATGCCAGCTCCAGAGTAGTCATGCTTCTTAGCAGAAAAGGGAAGCAGCCAAAACAACGTATTTTGTATAGCTATGCAAAAGATAAAGGAGATGCCGAACGCTGGACATTGTTACGCTTTATTAAGCCTAACGATGTTGCCCGAACAGGCCTACTCACTAAAGACTATGCTGGAGATGACAGTGATCAATGGTTGTACCTGCCAGCATTAGATAGGGTTCGTCGGATCTCTTCTTCTCGTAGAGCTGGCCGTTTTGTCGGGTCTGATTACCAATATGAAGATCTTACTGACCGCGAGGTCAATATGGATCATCATCGTATTATTGGTGAAGAAAAAGTCAGCGGTATCAAATGTACACTGTTAGAAAGTATTCCCGTAAAAAAATCTAATTCTATTTATTCGAAACGCATTAGCTGCATTCACCCCAAAATATTTGTTCCCCTTCGTATTGACTATTATGAAGGTAAAAAAAAGAAGCCTATCAAGCAACTTAAAGCAAGAAAAATCAAAAAGATCCAAGGCTATTGGACAATATTTGACAGCACCATGTATAACCTGAAAACAGGGCACAGTACTAAGTTAATTACTACTGATATCAAGTATGATCAGGGTATTCCCGATACACTCTTTAGCCAAAGGGGATTATCGGATGATAGCCGAGAGCAGATTTTTCTGCCCTCAGGGGAAAACACTTAAGGAATATGAGAAATGAAGCCTACCCAACACATTCTAATATCAACTGTCTTTGCTTTGCTGACACTGAATTTTTCTATGTCCAGCCTGGCTGATGAAGACATGCTGATCATTGAGGATGAGGAAAGCGAACTCATGATCATGGATGATGAAGATGAGCTATTACTTATAGATGATTCAGAAAGTGCACTGGTCATTGAAGATGAACAGGCAACATCAGCATTCAAAGATTCTGATGAAATTGAAGTCATTGTATCCGACGAGGAAGACGATTTACTCATCATCGAGCCTGTTGAAATTGCGTCATCTTCTAGTATGGATGATCAAACAACATCTACTCCCAGCTTCAAAGTTAATAAATTATGGATTGAATATGGCCACTTCGCCCAGGGCCATTCAGGGAAAAATAGCCAGGGTTATGGGCACGGCCTGGCAACATTTAATTGGTCTCCAACATCTAACTGGGAGATAAAAATCTCTGGCCGTGCCGATGGCTATTTTGAAACAGGAAGAGACGATTGGGACGATGTAGATTTAGACTACGATGAAATTTACGTGCGTTATAAAGGAGAAAACTCAACAATTACCCTCGGCACCCAAAAAGTTCTATGGGGTCGTATCGATGAATTTCCACCGACTGATCGTTTGAGCACCCAAGACTTAAGGCGATTTATTCTGGATGACTTAGAAGATCGACGCTTAGCCTCTCCCGCTCTTCGAGTTGAACATTTCTTTGATAATAAGAAACTAGATCTTGTTTTTTATCCGGACTTCAGAGAAGCGCAACTAGCTGATAAAGACAGCACTTGGTACCCGGTCAACCGAGACTCGGGTGAAATCTTAGGTTTAGAAACAAATACAGCTATAGAAACCGTAGTTAAAAATGCTCCGATCAATGAAAACACACCGGACTCTGAAGGCGGGTTTGGCGCACGCTTCAGTAGTATTGGCTCTAATCTCGATTATGCAATTTCAGTGCAAAAAGGGCGGCAATCAGTCCCCTATTTCAGCTATAACCCGGCAACAAATACCATTGAAGGCGAGTATCCTCGTACCTGGATAATTGGTGGTGACATAGGCTTTGAAGCTCTAGGAGGCACTGCCAAGCTTGAAGCCACCTGGTTGAGTGATACCCCAGTAACTAGAAAAGATGGCAGTTATACAACGGTGAAAAGTGTTAACTGGGGTGCGGCATTGGAGCTATTTCCTGGAGATGGCGATAGCCGTTTAAACCTGCAACTGACAGGTACCAAGTTAATGAGAGCTCCTTCCGTGATTGATCGAGCAGAGTCCTACACTTTTAATGGCACCTATGAAGTACCTTTTGCTAATAATCAATGGCGAGCAAAAACACGGTTCTATGTTGGACTGGATGAGAAAGACGTTTATCTAAACCCAGAGATCGCCTTTACCGGCTGGGAATCTCAGGAGCTTTACTTGGAGTTCCATTTCTTTGATGGTGACAAAGGCACCCCTGCGGGCTTTTACGAGGATAACTCAATCATAACTCTCGGCTGGCGAATCAAGTTCTAATGACAGATAACCAATGATTGATCAGGGGTCATAGCTATCAATACTGCCTCATCGGAATATCACCAGAAGCTAAAGAATGATCGTAAAGCTTTGGCCATTCTTGATGATGGCATTATTGTCTCTGCAAACCAGGCCTTTGCATCAAGACTGGGTTATGACTCTCCCGAAGATATTGAATCTATCCCATTATTAGACCTTATTTCAGGGCTAACCAAACAAGCTTTTAGGGATTATCTCGCCCAAGCAAAATTGGTAGAAAAATATGCAAAGCATACTCCAGAAGCTCTGGTCAATATCAAACAACCCAATGGCACTGAAACTAAAGCGCAACTACATGCACACACTCTCCGCCTAAATGGTGAAGAGCTTGTTGAGCTTGAGCTGCTGACGGAGAATGACTTAACACTAAAAGGCCGTG
>JAJFKD010000143.1 GCA_021773405.1 Porticoccus sp. | reverse complement strand
TATTTTAACTATTTTAAAAGCCCACCAAAGCCTTTATAACCTTCTTAATATAACTCGGCTTCAACGCCAAGAATGGCGCTAAACGGAGAGCTTTTTTATAGTAAATCAAGCTTTCTTTGTTATTCCCAGAAAGGTGGAGTGTACGAAAAATCGACAAACAGCGCCTTGCCCTATAGCTATTCTCATATTTTTTTGCCCATGATGGTAGCAGCTTGTCACAAAAGACGTAATCAACCACCTTCTCTCCTGCCTGCCTTGCATACACAACATTATGACGAAGACTGTCATTATGTTTATGCATAACAGCCATCGGCACACTAATTGATTCACAATCAAAAAGAGCTAAAGCCTGAGCAAGAAAGGGGATATCTTCCGAGCTTCGGAGGTCAGCTGGATAGCGTATCGTATCGAAAACCTTGCGATGAACTAATTTTGCACAATGGGTAATATGCAGTTTTTTTGTGAGAAATTGAGAAAAGCGCTGTTCGCGCGTCTTCGGCAATGCTCTTACAGCACTATAAGAAACACGCCCTCCGGGATCAATAACAAGGTGGTCACCCACAAGAAAATCAATCTGCCCCGCCTTGCTTATATACTGCCGAAGGACGTCTAGAATCCCTTCAGCCATTTCATCATCGGCATCAAGAAGAAAAATATATTCTCCTACTGAAGAATCAATGCCATTATTTCTTGCTGCTGCTGGACCTTGATTTTCCTGATAGTGATAAGACATTTTTTCTGGATATTGCTCACAATAGGATTCTGCAACTTTAGAGGTTTCATCTGTTGACCCATCATCAGCAATGATAATTTCATAATCATTGCCACCCTCCTGAGCTAGCACAGAATCTACAGCCCGCCCCAGGGTGTGCCCATAATTGTAGGTCGGTATGATAACGCTAAATAGAACTTGATTATCAACTGTTGATGTTGACATCTTTCAAATGCCCCCTGCTTTCACCACCAACACATCTTCCATAATCAAATACTGCAAATCTGAACCAAAGAACATATTTAATGCATCAGTGGGCGAACAAATCATCGGCTCGCCACGGCGATTCAGTGATGTATTCAGAACCACACCGTTACCGGTGAGTTTTTCCATCTCTTCCATCAGCTCATAATAACGGGGATTAAACTCTTTCTTCAGTGCCTGTGCTCTTGCTGTACCATCTTCATGAACCACCTCTGGTACACGGGTTTTCCATTCCTCATTCACCTCAAAAGTAAATGTCATGAAAGGTGCCGGATGATCATTCTTAAACATTTCGGGAGCTACGCGATCTAGCATACTGGGGCAAAATGGCCGCCAACGTTCTCGAAACTTGATTTGCTCATTAATTCTGTTGGCAACACCTGGAGCACTGGGGCAACCAATAATAGAGCGGCCGCCCAATGCTCTTGGACCAAACTCCATACGTCCCTGAAACCAGGCAACAGGATTACCCTCCGCCAAAATCTTAGCAATGGTTTGAGGCACTTGGTCAATCAATTTATAGCTAGGCTTTTCAGAGTGTTCTTCACAGGCACGAATACAGTCTTCATTAGAGAACTTCGGACCAAGATAAACATGCTCCATCTTCTCCGGTTTTATGCCTCGCTTCATCAACACATAGGACGCCGCACCCACAGCCGTACCCGCATCACCAGATGCAGGCTGAACATAAAGCTCCTTCACATCATCACGGGCAATAATTTTTTGATTGAGCTTAACGTTGAGCGCACCACCGCCCGAAAAGGCCAGCTTGCCGGTCTCCTTGATAATATCGCCAAGGTAGTGATCCATTAGTTTTAACACCACCTCTTCAAACAGGGCCTGAATCGTGGCGGCATAATCAATATAGGGTTCGTCAGCAATATCACCATCACGCTTTGGACCCAGCCACTCGATCAGCTTTGGACTAAAGTAGAAACCCACCCCGTCTTGCTTGTAGCGCCGCAGGCCAACGGTATTGACTAGTTTGGTATTGACCTGGAAATTTTTACCATCGAAGTCGATCAGGCGAGAGAAATCGTATTTGGAAGGATCTCCATAGGGCGCCATACCCATAACTTTGTATTCGCCATCCAGCATTTCAAACCCGAGGTATTCGGTGATTGCCCCATATAGCCCACCCAGTGAGTCAGGGTCATAAAACTCTTTGATTTTATGAATCTTGCCATTTTCACCATAACCAAAGAATGTCGTGGCGTATTCACCCTTTCCATCCACCCCCATAATGGCCGTTTTTTCGGTAAAGCCACTGAGGTGATAGGCACTCGATGCATGAGCCAAATGGTGTTCCACTGGCTCAAATTCTACTTTATTGGGATCAATGCCCAGATCTCTCAATAGACTAAACACCCGATCACGGTAACGGCGATAACGACGGTTGCCGTTAAGCAACGCATCCAAAGCCCGGTCCGGCGCATACCAATATCGCTTGGCATAATGCCAGCGGGCCTTGGAAAAAATGGATATCGGTGCAAAGGGGACAGCGACCACATCAACGGCTTCTGGCTTAATGCCGGCATAGTCCAAACAAAATTGTGCCGCATTGATCGGCATTTTCCCCTTGGCATGCTTATCGCGTATAAAACGCTCTTCTTCTGCAGCCGCCACTAGCTTTTCATCCACATACAGGGCAGCCGATGGGTCATGATTCAATGCACCGGAAATACCGAGAACAATTGTAGACACAGTTAAACCTTCTTATTAATACAGTTAAACTTATTTATTAAGCACAATTAGACTTTCTTATTAATCAGCGTAATACCAGCCCGTTCCGCAAAGGGGCTTAATAGTTGTTCAAAATGAGACCAGTTGCGCCCCTGCCAATTTTCCATGAACCGCTGTAGATCCTGCCTGAAAGCTTTGACGAATGATTGATGAGATTTGTGCCATTTCACCGCATCCAAATCGATTACCTGAATCTGATCATCAACCACAATAAAATTTGTGGCTTTCATATCTCCGTGGCTAACGCTACTTACCCAAAGAATATCAAATAGCCGCACCACTTGATGATCCAACCATTCAGGAATCTGCAAACCCTTCCATTTCATTAGCCATGTATTCAAATTATCCCCAGCAGCA